>CAXAGK010000396.1:0-4120 GCA_963968305.1 uncultured Rickettsiales bacterium
ACCCCGCCGTCCGTGTCGCGCCAAATTTCCGGTCCCGTCGTCGCATAGTGAACGGCTGGATTTGATTCGTTGCTGAATTGCATCGGCATGATCGCGCCGTCGATACTGTCGACCAATTCTTGCGCCTTTTCGATGGCCGCCTTGATGCCTTTCGCGCGTGGCGTCAGGTGTAGCTCCGCCCCCAGATAAACCAACATCTTACGCCGTTCGATAGAGAAGCTATCCGGCATGGTCAGGATGCAACGGTATCCTTTGGCTGCGCAGACGAACGCCAGTGCTATACCCGTATTTCCGGATGTCGGCTCGACAATGGTAGAGCCGGGGCCGATCAATCCGTCGCATTCCAAGGCTTCGATCATCGAGACGCCGATGCGGTCCTTGACGCTGGCGAGTGGATTGAAGAATTCCAATTTTACCAACACCTCGGCCTTGGCTCCCCACTCCTTGGCAAGACGGTCAAGCCGGACCAAAGGCGTGTTGCCGAAGGTTTCCATGATATTGTTGTAGACGCGGCCGCGCCCCGGCGGGTCCAGTTTCAGGCTACTCTTCTCGAACGGATTCTTCATGGTGTAGGCTCCTGTCGATATCGACGCTAGGATTTCTTCTCGTAGCGGTGGTCGCCGCCGGGCGGGCTCAAGTCGAACACATTGTCGGGAGTGATCCGTGCGTATTGAAGGTATCCGAGACGCGCCAGGGGCTCGCACTTGCGGATGTCCACGATGCCGTCGGTAATTACGCTCTCATCGATGTGGATGCCCACCACTTGGCCGATGATGACATTTTGGCGGCTGCCGTCACGCGCATTCGGCAGGTGGACGGTTTGCAAATAAGTACATTCCAGCGCGATGGGTGAAGCCTTCACGCGGGGCGGTTTTACCTTTTCGCAAGGGGCGGCCTCCAAGCCCGCCTTCGCCATCTCATCAATGCCCGCGGGCTCGTGGACAGCGGAGGCCACCATCGGTTCCCGCAGTTCATAGGTGCACATGCTGTAGACGAATTCCTTAGTCGATTCGACGTTGGCCAAGGTGTCCTTGATCTCCTCGGTGCCGGGCTTGCGGCCGTTCGGGCAGAACATCACACAAGGCGGATCGGCGGAGAGCGAATTGAAGAAGCTAAAGGGCGCTAGATTCACGCTTCCTTCGTCATCGATCGTCGAAATCCAACCGATGGGCCGGGGTACGACGAGTGCATTATAGACGGTATGTTTGAACGGGGCCGGCTTCATGCCGACTTCGGCGGGGTCGAAAAACATCGATTTTCCTCGATTGCTGAAAGACGTCGCGAGTATGACACGTGGAGTATGTTTGGCCACATTCCAGTATGGGCGTGTGCCTCCATGTGTCGCCATGCGATGGACGACCTATCTTAGTTCTCAAACGATGAATAGTGTGACCAGGACAGGAGAACGACCATGACCAAGGCGCTAGACGGGATACGTGTGATCGATATGACCCACAATCAGGCTGGACCGGCCTGTGCGCAGATACTGGCGTGGTTGGGGGCGGATGTCATCAAGCTGGAGACACCGGGTACGGGCGATGTCGCGCGAGCGCAGAACAATGACGAATTGTTCTTTCTGTCGTTCAACGCCAACAAACGCAGCCTGACACTCAACCTCAAGAGCGACGAAGGCAAGGACCTATTCCGCAAGCTCTTGGCCAAGTCAGATGTCTTCTTGGAGAATTTTGCACCGGGCGCGGTAGCGCGAATGGGCTTTGATTTCGAGGCCTTGCAGAAGATCAATCCCCGGCTGATCTATGCGACGATCAAGGGGTTCGGTACGCACGGGCCCTATAGCGATTTCAAAAGCTACGAGCCGGTGGCGCAGGCCATGGCCGGCGCGATGAGTGTGACCGGGCAGCCCGACGGGCCACCCACATATCACTGGCCTGCCATCGGCGATTCAGGCACCGGCATGCATATGGTAATCGGTATTCTCGCGGCATTGAACCAACGCAATACCACCGGCAAGGGACAGGAAGTCGAAGTTTCCATGCAGGAATCGGTGCTCAACATCATGCGCGTCAGCTTGCGCGACCATCAGCGCCGCGGCTCCGCCATGCCGCGCACCGGCAATCAGCTGGGCAAGAACGTGCCAGGCACCACCTATCGATGTGCGCCGGGCGGGCCGAATGACTATGTTTATGTGTTGGCGCAACAGCAGATGTGGGACGACATGTTGCGGGTCACGGGTTTAACCGAAAAACTGGGTGGCGAGAAATATGCAACTCCGGCGGGGCGTTGGGATCACCGCGAGGAAGTCGACGCCGCCATTGAGAGCTGGAGCATGCAACACGATAAGTACGAGGTGATGAAAATCCTCGGTGACGCGGGCGTGCCTTGCGGTGCAACGCAGGACACGGCGGAAGTTCTCGAAGATCCACATTTGATCGCGCGGGATATGATCCTTGAATTGGATTATCCGAAATACGGCACGTTTAAGACCGTTGGCTGCCCGATCAAGATGTCCGATTCACCAACGGACATCACCCGTCCGCCCGAACTCAGCGAGCATAGCGCGGAGGTTCTGGGGCAATTTTGCGATGTCTCGTCGGAAGAATTCGAGCGATTGAAAGCTGCTGGAATCGTATAAGGTTTCCCGACCTTAGCAGAGTTGGGCGGAATGCGCGCGCGAGGAGAAACAATAGGAAGACGGAAGAAGAAACCTTGGCGTTGGTCGATCGCATAAGCGCGGCCTTCGCCGCACCTGATGTTGACGCTATGGCCAGCCTTTTTGCGGAGAACGGCGCTTTTGTGAACGCTGTTGGGCCAGACTAATTCGGTACGTGCTATCAAGGCTGGTAAGAAATCCGGACCTATTTCGAGCCTTTATTCGAAAAAACTGGGGATGTGCGCTGGGATAAGCACGACATTCGCGCGATTGGCGATAAGGCCTATGCCGAATGGCGTCGCCACGCCACACTTGCTGATGGCACAAAACAAGATTGGCTCGGTGTCGATATCTATACCTTTGAGAGTGGTAAGTTTCTTAAGAAAGATACGTATATTAAAGTCGTCGGTTTGGCTTTTGGCATGGCGTCTAAGTTTCGATATCAATGAGTGTGGCGGGACCGATCTCTAAATTCTGTAACCGCTCCACATTGACCCGCTGTTGCTCGAGGAACTCACGCAACGCTTCAAAATCAATTGAGCCTTCGGTGCTGATGAATTGCTCCGCGTCGCTTCCGAATTCCTGACGCAGGCGTTCGCGGGCGATTGCTTGGTTTCGCTCGACGATGTTCTCGCGGATATCGTTGCCGCCGACCATTACGTCTTCTGTGACGTCAACATCGTCGGCATCGAGACGCGCTGTTAGTTCCAACAGCAGGCGCGCGGATCCCTGATCTGCGGCAAACTCCCGCAGACGCTCGAAATCAACGCTACCGTCATCGCCGACGATACCGGCCGCCTTGCTGCCGAGGGCAGCCGTCAGGCGTTGTTGCAGCTTGGCGGTATCAGCCGCCCCCGCCTCCACTTGCGTTCGCAAGCGGTCGAGCCGCAAATGCGCGGCCTGGCGAGGATCTACTATCCCCAAGCGGCTGTCGTTCACTCCCGTTAAGGCATCCATGACCGTGTGCTCCCAGGTCGATGCAACATTTTTTTCTATTCGGGGCCGCACAGAGAGATAAGCAAATGGCGTGCCGAAGATTGGAGGTGATTAACAAATTGATAAATATTAATAAAATACGATTGCCATATAAACGGGACGGCACATCTTTCCGGAATCTTATTGTAGGGTGGTCGAATCTTCCTGGTTGACGAATTGCCATGAAATCCGTTTGCCGCCTCTTATATCCCTTACAGACGGAGCTATTCCGTGGCCTTATGTGCCGACCACCAGGAGGTGTCTGGAAATGTTTGAGAGATTGATTCCAACGACTTTGGTGGGCAGCTATCCGCAGCCGGTGTGGCTGGTGGATAAGGAAATTTTATTATCTAGTGGTCCGCCCCGAGTGCGGATGGAAAAGGTTTGGCGTGTCCCGGGCGCGCTTTTGGAAGAGGCTCAAGACGATGCGACCCTGACGGCCCTGCATGATCAGGAGCGCGCTGGACTGGATATCGTCTCCGATGGCGAGGTCCGGCGCGAGAGTTATTTCAACCGTTTCGCCAATGCGCTCGA
>CAXAGK010000397.1:0-4119 GCA_963968305.1 uncultured Rickettsiales bacterium
CAGCCAATGGTTGGACGAGAAAATTGAAGATGTCTCCCGCGAAATAAAACGCACACAGAAAACACACCAGAAATCCGCCGACGGAGTAAATGAGTCGTTGGCGTAATTCGACCAAATGGTCGAGCAACGGCATTTTCGCGTCTTCTGCTTCGTCTTCCATCGGCTAGCCGCTGGTCACGCTTTTTGGTGCGTCAGAATTCGAAACGGGAGCATCGACCACCTTGTCTTGAATGGTCTGATCGGCGATTGCTGGAGCCTCATCCTCTACGCCGGTGCTTTCGAGTTCGTGCATCGTATTCGTGAGGTTGCCGGTCGGATCGATAGTCTCTTCCAGCTCTCGCTCGAGATCGATATTCGCAGCTTTCTCCAAATCTTTCCTGATATCGTCGAGTTCGGTTTCGCGCGCCAATTCGTCAATACCACGTTGAAAGTCGTTCGCCAGACCGCGCATCTTCCGGACACCTGCTACAACGGTCTTTAAGACACGGGGCAACTCTTTTGGTCCGACCACCAGGATAGTGATGACCGCAACGAGAAACAGTTCCTGCCAACCGATATCAAACATATTTCTGTGCCACGTAGAAGCGGCCGCAGCCTTGGTACAATGGTTTAGCCGTTTGCTGCACGATCCTTATTTTCGCTCGACACCGAATCCATGGGCTTCTTCGGCTCTTCGGATGCGATAGCTTTGTCGGGCTCGGCTTCTCCGTCGGTATCACCGGCACCCTCTTCCTTGATGTTTTTCTTGAAGGATTTCAGTCCCTTACCGAAGTCGCCCATAAGCTTGGAGATTTTTCCGCCACCCCCAAACAATACCAGCACAACCACAAGAACGATTAGCCAATGCCAGATACTAAAGGTGCCCATTTTTTGGTCTCCCAGTTACGCTTCCGGGCATTCATACACGCGACGCCCGCAATCACAACCGTCTCGCATACCAGCAGGAAAGGACGGATCGACCAAGCGCGTCTAATCGGCGTCCATTGCCGGAAACACGAAGGCGCGGCTCGGATCTAATTCAATCGAGACGGTTTCATTCTCCGCGGGCAAATAGCGGCCCGGAACGCGGGAATGCAGATGGAATTTTTCCTTCGCATGCTGACAGAGACAAAGATGTATCAAGCTGGTGCGCCCCAGCATACGTGAAGCTAGTACCTTACCGCATAAAGCCGAATCCGCTCGCTCCGCCCCCACATCAATTGCTTCAGGACGGATGATAATCTCCGCTTTCTGCCCATCGGCAAATGTGGGAGCAGGAAAATCGCCAATCGGCGTATTTACGATGCCATTCGCCGCCGTGCCATAGACCTTATTCACTTCGCCAAAAAATTCCGCAACAAAGGCGTCCGTCGGCCGCATATACAGTTTGTCGGGTTTATCGAATTGGACCAAACGTCCGTCCCGCATCACGCCAATACGGTCCGCCATGAACATCGCCTCTTCCGGATCGTGCGTTACCAAAAGCGCGGCCGTGTCGCTTTCCTTCAGTATATGCAGGCTCTCGTCCCGGACTTGGTCACGTAGACGGGCATCCAAACCGGAAAAGGGTTCATCCAATAGGATAACCGGTGGGCGCGGCGCCATCGCCCGCGCCAGTGCCACTCGCTGTTGTTGCCCGCCTGACAAAGTATGGGGATAACGCGCCGTCGCCCATTTCATACCGACCTGTTCGAGTACCGTCATGGCGCGAATATTCTTCTCGCCCGCCAAAAGGTTGCTCAGGCCGAATTTAACATTCTGTATAACTGTCAGATGTGGGAACAGCGCATAATCCTGAAACACGAGGCCGACACCACGCTGCTCCGGTGGCACTGCCGTACGGGAATCAGCGACAAGGGCTCCGCCGACTGAGACTTCACCCTGTTGTAAAGTTTCCAACCCAGCCGCCACCCGCAAAGCTGTTGTTTTGCCACAACCGGATGGTCCCAAAAGACAGACGACCTCGCCCGCATGAACGTCGATATTGAAATCATCAACAGCCACGGTATCGCCATATACATGACGAATATTCTTCAATTTGAGCGCGATTGTGAACGGCATTGGCCGATTTCAGCTATTGGGTTCTTCAGCAAAGTACATTTTAAGAATGATTTTCAATAGCAAACAAGCAAGCTCGGCAAATCAATTCGTCTGCGCGTCTTCCGACACTTCCTCAGGAGCATCTTCAAACTCGGCATCAATGGCCGCGATATCGACTTCTTCCTCTTCATCATCTTCGTCTTCACCGTACTGATCAGCACCATCCTCGCCAATCCCTAACTGTTCCGCTAGCGGTCCAAAGCCACGGCGTTGATCCAACAATCCCGCAGCTTTGAGCTCGTCGACACCAGGTAACGCGTCCAGAGATTCCAGTCCAAAATGATCGAGGAACCCTTCGGTTGTTCCCCACGTCACCGGGCGGCCAGGAAGACGTCGCCGTCCCTTGGGTTTCACCCAGCCCGCCTCCAGCAAAATATCTATTGTTCCTTTGCTGAGAGAGACGCCGCGCACTTCCTCGATCTCAGCGCGCGTGATCGGTTGGTGATAGGCGATAATGGAGAGCGTCTCGACCGCTGCGCGGGAAAGCTTCCGAACAACTTCCCGCTCTATCTTCATTAGCGACGCTAGGTCAGGCGCAGTCCGAAAGGCGACCGCATTTCCGATCCGAATCAGGTTTACACCGCGATTTTCATACATGCCGCGAAGCTCCTCAAGAAGGTCGCCTACATTGGCACCTTCAGGCAGACGCGACACCAAGACACGCTCGGCGATCGGCTCAGTTGACGCAAAGATAATCGCTTCGATAAGCCGGATTTGCTGAAATCTATCCATCGTTCTCGTAAGTCTTAATGAAAATAGGTTCGAAAGTACCTGACTGCCGGATACTGATTTGACGAGTCCTGGCCAGTTCCAACGTCGCAACAAAGGTCGTCGCGACCGCTGATTTATAGCTCAGCGCATTCCGGATTCCTTCCGGAAGGAAACTCGTCAAGACAGTCCAATCCGGAACATCACCGATAAGGCTACGCAGCCGTATCAATGCGTCTTCGATGGAGAATACTTCCATTGGGCTAATTTCGTATGTGCTGGCTTCCTGTCGCTGATGGTGCGCGCCATAGACAGACAACAATTCATAAAGCGACAAGTCAAAAACCGAAGACCGTATCACGGTCATTCGCTCCGGGTCACCACGTCGAAAGAAATCCTGCCCCATTTGCTCACGTGCGAACAATCGCTCCGAAACCTTCCGCATGGCTTCCAGCCGCTGTAATTGGAACGCGAGACGAGCGGCCAACTCCGCGGCACTCGGCTCATCGTCCCCACCAGTCGCGGGCAGCAATAACCGCGATTTTAGATAGGCAAGCCAGGCCGCCATCACCAAATAATCCGCGGCTAACTCTATGCGTAAACGTTGAGCCGCGTTGATAAAGGTCAGATACTGTTCCGCCAATTCGAGGATCGATATTTTCGTCAGATCTACCTTTTGATCCCGAGCCAATGTCAGCAAGATATCGATAGGCCCCTCATAGCCATCAATATCAAGCACAAGCTCGTCCGCGCCCGGCTTATAGGGCGGGCGCTCGTCCTCGAACGGCTCGTTCTCATTTGCCGCGGCAGGCGCCTCTTCGGATTGGCCTTCGGTCTCTTCCGTCATCGATGTCCCGTGATATCAATCAACAGGTTATGCAGCCAAGCAACCGGTTCTCCGATCACGATCCCGACAAGGTTGAAATCCAAATCGAGCTGCCGTGTCACCATCGGTACAATGAACAATAAGCCGATCAAAATGAACAGTCCGAATCTTTCCATGCGAGCCAAAGGATAAGCTAGAAAATCGGGTAAGATACCGACCGCTACCCGGCCTCCATCGAGCGGCGGCAAAGGCAGCATGTTCAAGACCGCGAGGATGAGGTTCAAATGAATCGAGTTCTCCAAATTTCGAGCCAACCAGATCGCAACATCGGCCGGGAATAGGAACACGAGATGTGCCGCCATCGCGGATGCCCAGGCGAGGAAAAGATTAGTCGCCGGGCCTGCTGCCGCCACCAATGCCATGTCTCGTCGCGGATGGTGGAGTTGCCGCATATCGACCGGAACCGGCTTGGCCCAACCGAACAAGAAGGGAGAACCCAGGAATAC
>CAXAGK010000398.1:0-4118 GCA_963968305.1 uncultured Rickettsiales bacterium
GCCCGGCATTCTCATTCAAGAGCGCCAAGTGAAGATCGCTCAAGACGGCAAACCCATTTTCCTTCGCCAACGGCTCCAATCGTGTATACGCGGCGGGAAATTCTTTTAATCCGGCGCTGATCCAGGCTTGAGCCAAAGGTTGGCTGTACCGGGCAAGACCTTGTTCCGGTAAATCCTTAAGCCGCTCTCGTGCGGTTACGAACTCACCGGCCTTTATATCGCGCGCCGCCAACAGCAAAAGCGACACGGTCGTGCCCTTTTTACGTTCCGCCATGCGTTCGGCGAGTTCGATCGCGCGCTCGACCTGCCCCGCGCCCAGATACAATACGAAAGCGCGGCGCATCAATCGATCTTGTTCAGGATCGTCTTCCAGCACGCGCGCCATTAACTCCGCGGCAACGGCCAAATCTTGATGCTTTTCGGCAAAGCGTCCCGCCAGGTAGCTGCCGAAAATAGATTTTTCGAACGGTGCCTCATTGACGGAAATACGCACGTGACTGGCGTCGGCCAATTTTGCCGCAGGTTCGGTTTGCGTCGAAACACACGCCGAAAACATCAGAAAACCAATAACCGCTACCCAACGGGAGACACCGCTGGCACGCAGAATACGGGTGCCTAAATTTTTATTTTCAGCCGTCATTACCTCGGCGCCAAAGCCGCGAAAATCGTAATCAACGATAGCCGCATTGGCCCACTCAAGCCAGCAACCGTTTCCGCCACCCGAGTCGGGCATTGCCTACATATTCGGATAATTAGGACCGCCGCCACCTTCCGGCGTCACCCAAACGATATTCTGGGTTGGATCCTTGATGTCGCATGTCTTGCAGTGAACGCAGTTCGCCGAATTTATCTGCAACCGGGGGTTCGATTCGTCATCGTCATAGAGAATCTCATAGACCCCGGCAGGGCAGTAGCGCTGCTCCGGCGCGGCGTACTTCGCCAGATTGACGTCAACCGGGACACTGTCGTCCTTCAAGGTGAGATGGATCGGTTGATCCTCCTCATGATTGGTCGCCGAGAAGGAAACGCTGGTCAGTCGGTCAAAGGACACGACACCATCTGGTTTCGGATACTCGATCGGTTGATAATCGGACGCATTACCGGTCGTCTCGTGATCCGCGTGACCGTGCTTCAAGGTCCAGGGTGCCTTGCCGCGCAGCAGGACTTGATCGATCCCCGCATGCAAAATTCCACCGAGCAGTCCCCACTTGAATCCGGGACGCACATTGCGCGCCGCGCGCAGTTCCTCATAGACCCAAGAGTTCTTGAACGCGTCGGCATATTCGACCAATTCGTCAGACGCCCGATCCGCCGAGATCGCGGCGAATGCAGCTTCCGCCGCCAACATGCCGGATTTCATTGCCGTATGGCTGCCTTTGATCTTCGGGGTATTCAGCGTTCCCGCCTCACAACCAACCAACACACCGCCCGGGAACGTCAGCTTCGGCAGGCTCTGCAGACCGCCTTCATTCAGCGCCCGCGCGCCATAAGCGATACGCCGCCCACCTTCGAAAGTTGGTTTGATTTTCGGGTGCATCTTAAAGCGCTGAAATTCCTCAAACGGGCTGAGATAGGGATTCTTGTAGTCGAGACCAACCACAAAGCCGACCGCCACCTGGTTGTTTTCCAGGTGATAAAGGAACGATCCGCCATAGGTATCGTTGTCGATGGGCCAGCCGGTACTGTGAACCACTAATCCCTGTTGGTGTTTTTCGGGCTCGATCTCCCACAATTCCTTGATACCGAGGCCATATGTCTGCGGCTCAACGCCGTCGCGCAGGTCGAACTGCGTCATTAATTGCTTGCCGAGGCTGCCGCGGCACCCTTCGGCAAAGAACGTGTATTTGGCGTGCAACTCCATACCGACCTGATAGTTCGGCCCCTGCTCGCCCTCGCGGGTTACGCCCATATCGCCGGTCGCCACACCTTTGACCGAGCCATCGTCATTATAGAGGACCTCCGCAGCGGCAAACCCCGGATAAATCTCCACACCCAAGGCTTCCGCCTGCTCGCCCAACCAACGGCAAAGGTTGCCCAGACTGATGATGTAATTACCGTGGTTCTTCATCGGTGGCGGCAACAGGAAGGTCGGCAGGGAATATCCACCAGTCTCGCTCAAATACAGGAATTGCTCAGACGTCACCGGAGTATTGAGCGGCGCCTCCATATCTTTCCAATCCGGGAACAACTCGTTCAAGGCACGCGGTTCCAGCACCGCACCTGATAGAATATGCGCGCCAACTTCCGAGCCTTTTTCCAGGATCGTGACCTCGATTTCGCGCCCCGCTTCCGCGGCCAGTTGTTTCAGACGGATCGCGGCGGCCAGTCCGGATGGACCGGCGCCAATGATCACAACATCCACTTCCATCGATTCGCGTTCCATCGACTCACCTCACTCCGTTCGAAATCTTAAAATAACTGTGTGAAATCTCTATATTACCGCGCTCGGATTTGGTAGATACTTATTAGGTAGGGACGTTTGCGCCATGACACAAGATCAACAAACCGCACAAACAATGTCGCCGCTCGACGCATTGCGCTGGCACGTGGAGATGGGTCTCGACGAGGTAGTCGACGAGATGCCCGTCGACCGATACGCGACCGCTCAACAACCACATCCCGCGACGCCCGCCACTGCTCCGGCCATACAACCACCGCAAGACATGCCACAAGCCGAGCCACGCCAAGCCAGCGGACAGGCGCTGGCCCCCGCTGAAGGCGCGCGCGACGCCATCGCGGTCGCGGCGGGCGCGCAATCAATCGACGAACTTCGCGAACGCTTAGAAGGCTTCGAGGGATGCGCCCTTAAATTCACGGCAACCAATACCGTCTTCGCCGACGGTGACCCGAGCTCCGATTTGATGCTTATCGGCGAAGCGCCTGGCGTCGACGAGGACCGCCAAGGCCTGCCCTTCGTCGGCGCCAGCGGACAATTGCTGAACAGGATGTTGGCGGCCCTCGGACGGGAGCGCGATACGGCCTACATTTCCAATATCCTGTTCTGGCGTCCCCCCGGCAATCGTAGCCCGACGGACGCGGAGACGGCGGCCTGTCTGCCGTTCGTACAGCGCCATATCGAACTCGCGAAACCGAAGGTCCTGGTGTTTCTCGGCGGCAGCTCCGCCAAAACAATGCTGAGCCGCAAAGAGGGCATCATGCGCTTGCGCGGCAAATGGTTCGACTATACGAGCGACGGTCTCGATGCGCCGATCCCGGCGATGCCAACTTTCCACCCGGCATTCCTACTGCGTCAATCGGCGCAAAAACGCGAAGCCTGGCGCGATTTTCTCTCAATCCAGGAGAAGCTCGATATTTTTAGTTAGTCGGCTACTTTAGAGCGATTTTTAGGTCGGCCGGGAAACGCACATCCAGGAATCCAGAGCGTTCCGAATCGAGTTCCCTGCGGCCAGCGGTCACCTTGCACCGAATCGTGTTCTCAAGTAGGACTTTATTTAAGGGTACGGCTCAAAACGGATACTCCGAGGGACGAAAAATCTTAAAACCTGAGTTTTTCAAAAGCCGGGCTGCGATCTCGATTCTCGCGGCCGGTGCGCTCTTTGCGGGCGGACACGACGTGCGGGCAAACGATGCGCCGCGCGAAACCGCTGCATTGCCCATTGGAATTGACGTTCGGGACGAGCAAACGACCCTGCCGGTGATCCTCCCGGCGGCGGACGCCGACCTCTACCGTCGTATATTCAAGCTACAAAAAGACGGCCAATGGCGGGCCGCGGACGGCCTCGTCAAACAGCTCAGCGACCCGCTGCTCCTGGGGCATGTTCTGTATCAGCGCTATATGCATCCGACGAAATACCGGTCGCGCTATGCCGAATTGAAAAAATGGATGACCGCTTATGCCGACCATCCCGGCGCGCGGCGCGTCTATCAATTGGCGATGCGGCGGAAACCCGGCAATTGGCGGGCCCCGCAACGCCCGCTCGGCGTCTCGTTCGGACCATTACCGCCCGAGAGCAACGAGGACGTTCGTTCCGGTCGATCCTCTAAAAAGCGCTACGGCAACAAAGCCCTA
Organism: uncultured Rickettsiales bacterium; assembly: GCA_963968305.1. Lineage (GTDB taxonomy): Bacteria > Pseudomonadota > Alphaproteobacteria > UBA8366 > UBA8366 > UBA6544. Next base: position 4,031 of record CAXAGK010000398.1, read on the forward strand.
CGCCGGAAGGCGCGTTATGTGACAAGACAAATCAAATCCCTGGTGCGGCGCGGACGCCCGACACAGGCTCTAAAACGTCTGCAGCGTA
>CAXAGK010000399.1:0-4096 GCA_963968305.1 uncultured Rickettsiales bacterium
CCCGGCTTGTTGCCTGGCGCTTGATGCGGAGATCGAATTGCGCTCGCAAGCCGGATCGCGAACGGTTCCCGCAACAGACTTCTTTCTCGGAGCCTATGAGACGGCACGCGCGGACACCGAGGCCTTGGTCGCTGTCCACATCCCGATCAAGAAAGACACCACTTCGTTCTTCGACGAATTGTCGCGACGGCACGGCGATTACGCGTTGGCCGGACTGGCGGCGCGGGCGAGCATCACTGGAAACCACTTGTCAGAAGTCCGACTGGTATTCTTCGGCGTCGAGGACCGCCCCCTCCGTGCCAAGGCAACCGAGGCAGCGCTTGAGAAGGCCGACGCTACGGCCGCGGAGGCGGCGCTTGAAGTCGATCTCGATCCGATCGACGACCCGCAAACCAGCAGTGCCGCCCGGCGGCAGTTTACCCGTGTGCTGTTGCGGCGTGCCGTCGACATCTGGCTCCCGAAGGGCGCAAACGATGAATGATGCATGCGATATTACCTTGACCGTCAATGGAATGTCGGTGACCCGTCGTGTGCCCGTGCGGCTCAATCTGGTCGACTTCCTGCGCCACGAATTGGGCCTGACTGGGTCGCATGTCGGATGCGAGCACGGCGCGTGTGGGGCCTGTTCCGTCGTCGTCGACGGTGACGTTGTGCGCGGTTGCCTGATGTTCGCGGTGCAAACCGACGGCGCTGTTGTCGAGACCATCGAAGGTGCGAGCGAGAGTGGCCGGCTCAAACCGCTCCAGGACGCTTTCCACGCCCGTGCCGCACTGCAATGCGGCTTCTGCACGGCGGGCATGTTGCTGACCGCGGCGGCATTGTTGGCCCGCGACCCGTCGCCGGACCGCGATACCATCCGCGAGGCGATCTCGGGAAACTACTGCCGGTGCACCGGATATCAAGCCATCGTAGACGCCATTGAGACAGTTGCGACATCAGAGCGAAACAATGACTGACACACCCTTCCGCGCCCCGATTGGCGAAGACGTGCGTAGCCCGCGTGCACCGCGTCTTTTAGCTGGTCGCGGAACATACACCGATGACGTTTCAGCCGCGCGGATTGCCCATGTCGCCTATCTGCGGAGCCCTTATGCCCATGCCCGAATTGTCGCCATCGACCGGGACGTCGCGACCTCCGCACCGGGCGTTCTGTTGGTCGCAAGCGGCGTGGAGATTAGCGAAGATTGCGCGAGTTGGTGCGGCACCCACGACCTGTTCCCAGCCCTTGTCGCGGCCGAACAGCCGCCCCTCGCGATTGACCGCGTCTGCTGGCATGGAGAGCCGGTTGTCGCCGTGGTGGCCGAGACACGGGCCGAAGCGGAAGACGCCGTCGAGCTGATCGAGGTGCAATGGGAAGAGCTCCCGCCCGCAGCAGATGCGGCGACTGCGCTCTCCGGTCCGGCCATTCATCCGGAACTCGGCGGTAATATCGGCTTCGAGACGACGGTCGAATCCGGTGATACATCGGCCGCCTTCGCCGCCGCACATCTGGTCGTGGAAGAAAAATTCCGCTTCGGCCGTCATACCGGGGTTTCGCTGGAGCCCCGCACGATCCTTGCCGACTATAACCCGGCGGAAGACAGTCTGCTGGTCCATCAATCCCATCAAACGCCGCACCAACAACAAGACCTGTTTTCCAGATTACTCGGCATTTCAGAGCACAAGGTGCGGGTCGTCTGTCCCGATGTCGGCGGTGCCTTCGGACTGAAACATCACCTGCACGGCGACGAGATCGCAGCCTGTGTTCTTTCCCGCAAGTTAGGGAGACCAGTAAAGTTTGTCGCCGATCGGCTCGAATCCTTCCTATCCGATATCCATTGCCGCGACCATGATATCACTGCTCGCATGGCGTTGAACGATGAGGGACAAATCACAGCGATAGAGGTCGACGACCTGTTTCTAGTCGGGCCCTATTCGCAGTATCCGCGCTCCAGCATCGCCGAGGGCAATCAAATCGCCCGCCTTTGCGGCGCGCCCTACCGCCATACTGACTATCGCGCCCATCTGCGGATGCTCTACCAGAACAAGAATCTGATCGGACACATCCGCTCGGTCGGCCATCCGTTGGCCGCGGCGGTGACGGAGGGATTGTTGGACAAGGCGGCGGTGAGTCTCGCCATCGATCCCGTCGAACTGCGGCGGCGGAACTATCTGCGCGACGAGGATTTTCCCCTAACGTCGCCCGGCGGCATTGAGTTCGAGCACCTCTCCTTCAATGCTTGCCTCGAGCGGATATTGGAGATGATGGACCGCCCTGCTCTCCTGGCGGAGCAGAACCGTCTTCGCGAGAAAGGTGTCTATCGTGGCATTGGTCTCACCACCTTCGTCGAACTGACCGCCATCGGCCCCGAATATTACGGTGGTGGCGGACAACACATCAGCGCCCAGGAAGGCTGCTTCGTTCGGATCGAACCCTCCGGGGTGATACGCTGCATGACCGGCGTCACTGACCAGGGGCAAGGCATCGATGCCGGCATCCAACAAATCGTCGCCAGTGTGCTTGGCGTGCCGGTCGATGACGTCCGGGTGGAAAGCGGCGACAGCGAACTATCGCCCTATGGTGGCGGTTCTTGGGGCTCGCGCGGCGCCGTGCTGGGGGGTGAGACTGCCCTGCGTGCGGCACGGGCACTAAGGCGCAATATCCTCGATCTGGCGGCGGCCCTACTGCAGTGCGACGCATCGGCACTGGATATCCGGGTGCGAAATATCGTCGACGCGGCATCCGGCCAAATCCGGATGACTTTGGCAGAGATCGCCAATACCGGGCATTTCAAACCTTTCGCCTTTCCGAAAGACATGCAGCCCGCACTCGCCGTGGTGGAGCATTACGCGTCACGGGACCGACTCTTTGTCGCCGGCAACGGCATTCAAGCATCCTATCTGGAAGTCGATCCCGAGACGGGTTTCGTAAAACTATTGGGCCATTGGGTGGTGCATGATGCGGGACGATTGCTGAACCCGTTGATGGTGAAGGAACAAATCCGAGGTGGCGTCGTGCAAGGATTGGGCGGCGTCTTGTTCGAGGAATGTATCTATAGTGCGCAAGGCCAACTCCAGAATGGTACTTTCGCCGATTATCTCGTTCCCATGGCCACCGAGATGCCGGATATCGAGGTCGACCATATCGAAACACCGACCGCGACATCAGAACTCGGCACCAAGGGCGCGGGTGAGGCCGGGACGGCGGGCGCAATGGGCGCGGTTTTGGGTGCCATCAACGATGCCCTCTCGCCCTTCGACGCGCGAATTTCGGAGACGCCCTGCACACCGGACCGTATTCTGAGGGCGCTTGGAAAGATTTAGAATCATGATCATCGACTTTCACGCGCATATTCTGACGGAGACGTTCCTCTCGGAACTCGCCGATGAAGGTGCATTCGGGATCGAGCATGGAGAGAACGGCGCTTACGTATTTCCGGGCTACGGCCCGCTCGACCACTGGCTCTACAACATCGATGCCCGAATCGAGAGCCTGTCCGCTCGAGATATCGACCTACAACTCGTCGCCCCTCCGCCACGTATGGTCTCGCACGCCACTTGGTCGGCAGATGTGGAATTCGCCCACCGCCTTGACCGACAAACCGCCGACGCCGTGACGCTGGGAGCGGGTTTGCTCCGCGGCCTTGCGACACCGGCTTTCAGCGAGCCCGCACGTGCGGCGGAGGAATTGCGCCGTGCTGTCGGCGATTACGGCTTCAAAGGCGTCGCCATCGCCAGTTCGGCCGCGGGCACACCGCTCGACCAACCCGAATTCGATGAGATGTTCGCGGTTTGCCAGGAACTGGGTTTGTTTATCTTCATGCACCCGACGAACGCAGGTGACCGTGCGGAACTCGGCGACTACACTTTATTGCAGTTGGTCGGTTGGCCGTTTGAGACGACATTGGCGGTCGCCCGCATGATATACACCGGCTTGTTCGAGCGACGGCCGGACCTGAAACTGTTGCTGGCCCATGGTGGTGGTACCTTACCGTGGCTCGCTGGACGGCTTAATCTCGGTTACCTCGCGCCAGACTACGAGGCCAATCCGGATTACCGCGCGAATATCTCCAAACGCCCGAGCGAATATCTAAAACAACTCTATTTTGACACCGTC
>CAXAGK010000400.1:0-4095 GCA_963968305.1 uncultured Rickettsiales bacterium
CCGTGTACCCGCGCAAACTCACCATCGACGATATCGAAGCGCTGGCACTGGGGGCCTGGATCCTCGGCACTGGCGGTGGAGGGACGCCGTATCATCGCTTGCTCAATATGCGGGAGCTATACCGCGCCGGGCACGAGGTTACCTTGATCGACCCGATGAGCCTCGCCGATGACACGTTGGTGGCCGTGCTCTCCAACATGGGGGCGCCCTTGGTCGGGCAGGAGCGGCTCGCCGATCCCGCCTTCGCGACCAAGCCGGTGCGCACCATGGAGCGCTATCTCGGACGGACATTCGATGCGGTGATGTCGCTGGAGATAGGTGGTGGGAACGGGGTGCATCCTTTGATGGTCGCCGCCGTGACCGGCTATCCCGTGGTCGATGCGGACACCATGGGCCGGGCCTATCCGGAAGCGCAGATGACCAGCGTCGCGGTTGCCGGGCTGCAATGTTATCCGCTGGCGCTCACCGATATTCGCGACAACGAGGTGATCATCCCACGCGCTGAGAGTTGGAAATGGATGGAGCGGATCAGCCGCAAGGCCTGCACTGAGGTTGGCTCCATTGCCGCCACCTGCAAGGCGCCCCGTAGCGGGCGCGAGGTGAAGGATCACGGCATTCTCTATACCACGACCAAGGCCATCGATTTGGGCCGCGCGGTGATGGCGGCGCGAGAGCGGCACGACGATCCGGTCGACGCCATAGTTGACAGTGCCGATGGCGTGCGTCTTTTCGATGGAAAGGTCGTGGACGTGGCGCGCCGCGCGACCGAGGGGTTTTTGCGCGGCCAAGCCGCTATCGAGGGGCTGGGCACGGATGCTGGCAGCCGCTTCACCGTGCATTTCCAGAATGAGTTTTCCGTGGGATATCGCGGCGAGGAGCCCGTCGTCATGACCCCGGACCTGATCTGCGTCGTCGATAGTGTCAGCGGCGACGGGATCGGCACCGACGTGATCCGCTACGGCCAGCGGGTCAGCGTCTTGGCGCTGCCGAGCCCGCCGATATTCCTGACCTCGCAAGGCTTGGAGAATGTCGGCCCGCGCGCCTTCGGATTCGATCTGGAGTTTCGCTCCGTCTTTCCGGTCGTCCCGTCATGAGCCGCATCGGCATCGATGTCGGTGGCACCAATACCGACGCAGTGATGCTCGACGGTGCCGCCGTGCTGGGCGCGGTTAAGACGCCGACGACTGAGGACGTGACCGGCGGTATTCAGGCGGCGCTGCAAGCCTTGCTCGCGGAGCCGGATGTGTCGGCCAGTGGCATTGAGGCGGTGATGATCGGCACCACGCATTTCGTAAACGCGGTGGTGCAGCGGCGCGACTTGAACCGCGCGGCGGCGTTGCGTATTTGCCTGCCGTCTGGGGCGAGCTTGCGCCCGATGGTGGATTGGCCGGAAGACCTGGCGGCCTGTGCCGATGGGGGCGCTTATCTGGTCGCGGGCGGGCATGAATATGACGGCCGTCCGCTCGCCCCCCTTGATGAGCAAGCCATTGCGGAGGCAGGACGGCGGATGCGCGCTGATGGTGTCGATGCGGCGGCGGTGACCTCGGTCTTCTCGCCGCTCACCGCCGGGCTTGAAGAACGCGCGGCGGATATCTTGCGGGGTGAGCATCCGGACCTGCGCGTGACGCTTTCCAGCCGTCTCGGCCGGATTGGTCTGTTGGAGCGCGAGAACGTGACGCTGTTGAACGCTAGCCTCGCCGACTTGGCGGCGCGGACCGTGTCCTCCTTCGAGCGCGCGCTGGCCGAGAGCGGCATTACGGCCCCACTCTACATCACCCAAAACGACGGCACGGTCGCCGCCGTCGATATCGCGCGGCGCGAGCCCGTCTTCAGCTTCGCGTCGGGGCCCACCAATAGCATGCGAGGCGCGGCTTTTCTCTCCGGGATCGATGACGCCATGGTCTTGGATATTGGTGGCACCACCAGCGATATCGGCTGCCTCGTCGCGGGCTTCCCGAGAGAGGCCAACAACGTCGTCGAGATCGGCGGCGTGCGCACCTTATTCCGCATGCCGGACCTGCTCTCGATCGGCATTGGCGGCGGCACCATTGTCGACCCGTCGACCCTGGAAGTTGGGCCGCGCAGCGTGGGGCATCGGCTGCGCAAGGAGGCTTTCGTCTTTGGCGGTGAGACGTTGACACTGACCGATGTGGCGGTCGCCGCCGGGCGAGCCGATATCGGTGACCGCGACCGGGTGCGCGATCTCTCCGCAGCGACGGTGCGCGGTGCGATGAGCTGGGTTGAGCGGCGTCTATGCGAGGCGGTGGACCGGATGAAAACCAGTGCAGCGGGGGAGCCGCTACTCGCGGTTGGCGGCGGCTCCATTTTGACGCCGGAAACGATGGCTGGGATTTCGGATATCCGACACGTCCCGCACCATGGTGTCGCCAACGCAGTCGGCGCGGCCATGGCGCAGGTCAGCGGCGAGGTCGATCACGTCTTCCGCGATATGGATCGGGACGAGCTTTTGCGGCAAGCCGAGGAGATGGCCCGCGCTCGGGCGGTCGCGGCCGGGGCCGATGCGGAGACCCTGAAGGTTGTTGATGTGGAGGACTTGCCGCTCGCCTATCTGCCGGGCAACGCAGTGCGCGCGCGGGTCCGCGTTGTCGGCGATATCGCGCGCGTCGGGGAGGGTGGTGATGTCGCCGATCCGACGCCTTAAATCCACACTCGCGGAGCCGGACGGTGCTCTGTCGTTGAACCGTGCGACCGTCGACGACAGCGATTTTGCCTTCGATATGAAGACGGCCGCGTTCCGCCCCTATGTGGAACAAAGCCTGGGCTGGGACGAAGTCGCGCAACGCCAACAGCATCAGCACAATTTCGCCCGTCATGATTACCGTGTCATTACCGTGGATGGAGCGGCGCGCGGAATTATGTCGCTGGCGGTCGCAAGCGGCTGCGTGAAGGTGAACCAACTATTCCTGGCGCCCGAATACCAGGGGGATGGGATCGGCGCACGCTGCATGGCATTGATCATCGCCGAGGCGGAGAGCCTTGGCCTGCCGGTTCGATTGCGGGTGATGAAGGTGAACCCACGCGCGAAGGCTTTCTACGAGCGGCTCGATTCCTCTGTGGTCAGCGAGGTTGAGACGCATTTTATGATGGAGCGCGCCCTCGCGTCCTGATCGCCAATCCGTTTGCGATGACGATCACGTCGCGCTCCAGGACACGGGTTTCGAAACGGATTGCTTCTCCATCGAACCACAGCTGCGTCGACAGTGTTTCGCCGGGATATACAGGCGCACGGAAATCGGCGGCGAGGGTGCGCAGCCGATCCGTTTGGTAGTCGCAAGCCCCTTGCAAGATCGCATGACAGATATGACCGAAGGTGCTCAGTCCGTGCATGATCGGCCCCAAAAACCCTTCGGATCGGGCAACCCGCGGATCGATATGAATGGGCGCGCGGCCGCCCAATAAACGATAGATCAGAGCGGCCTGGGGCGATGTGGATATCTCCACCTCCAGGTCCGGCGCGCGCGGCGGCGGTGCCGGTAAGCCGACAGGCTTTCCCGTGGGCGCGTCGGCAATGCGGAAATCCCGCGCCAGATAGGTATTCTCCAGCAGCGCTAATTCAGTGCCGTCCACGGCATTTACCATCCGAGCTTCGTTGACCAACAGAGTCGCGTTCCTGTCCGGTTTGTCGAACGCGGCCTTGCACCGCATCGAGACGATGATTTGCGCCGCTGGTGGTAACGGCACGCTGAGAGTGAGCCGTTGCGAGACATGGATGAGTTTCGCCCATGCCATCCCCAGTTCCCGTGTACGTGCGACATCCCACGCCGCGACCGTCGCGAAGGACGGGAGAACCGTGAGGTTCTCGTCTTGGAGAAACGCCAATTGACCTTCGTCCAGCGGGTTCATGCCCAGCCCGACGCCGACCGCATACAATTGGACCTTGGCTTGGTCGTAGGACCGCCTTTCCTCGGTGTGAAAATTATTGATGAGGTCGTAATACGAAACGGACATGAGCCTCTGTGTTGCCAAGAGCAGATTGATGAAATGTGAAAGTGGACTATTCGTCAGTGCAATTAAAATTAAAAATGGGGCTGTCCCAGATAACTAGCCCATATTTGTTCTAACCCATTGCCTTAG
>CAXAGK010000401.1:0-4089 GCA_963968305.1 uncultured Rickettsiales bacterium
GGCCCATGGTGGTGGTACCTTACCGTGGCTCGCTGGACGGCTTGATCTCGGTTACCTCGCGCCGGACTACGAGGCCAATCCGGATTACCGCGCTAATATCTCCAAACGCCCGAGCGAATATCTAAAACAACTCTATTTTGACACCGTCGTCGCGAGCGGGCCGGCACTCAATTTCCTGGTGGAGACGGTTGGTGCCGACCACGTCTTGTTCAGATCTGACTACCCGTTCGAGATCGGCGACGCGGAGGGCGCAGTGGCGCTCGACGCCATCGCGCGAATGCCCGAAACCGATCGCGATCTTATTCTCGGCGGCAATGCGCGGCGATTGCTGGGGATTACTTAGACCTCAACCTCCAGCCCATCATAAGAACACAGAATCTCGAGCGGCGGTGCGTCGTCGCGGGTGAGTTCTTCATACCGTGCGGTGCCTTCTTGATGCCGCTCGATGGTGACGTCGTCGAAAATCGGCTCAAGATGAAACATCGCCAATTTTCGCGCATGCGCCTTGTGGCACAGATCAACCGCGGTCATCCCGCTCTAATGGCCCCAATCTTCCTCCATCGTCAACGCCTCGGCGAACGTGTACATGGTATCGAAGATGATCAAGTCTGCTTCGTCGAAGAAATCCACGAAGACCTGCTCTCGCTCCAAATCGTCCAACTTATGTTCGCAATCAGTCGAATAGACGATACTGCGACCGTGCCGTTCGAAACGGTACCGGAAAGGAAATGTGTTCCTGTTGCCGGCGCAGCGCCTCCTCCATCTCCGTGTGACCACCTTAGAATTGGATTGTTACTTCCGGGTCGTAGGCAGGGCCGAAGAACGGGAAACCCATGATGTGATCCCAATGAAAATGAGACATGAAAATATGGAAAATTTTCTGGCGGCCTTCCCCAATCCGTCGAAGCGCATCTAGACCGAAAGTCCGAGCGCCCGAACCGAGATCGCAAATCAGAAACTCATAGCCGCCGCCCTCGATCTCTAGGCAAGAGCTGGCGCCGCCATAGGTACCGCCAACGGATATCGGCAGATCGCTGTCGATAAAGGCATTCGCCGCCTCCAAATTATCGAACTTGAAGCACCGTTGGAATTCCAACCACCCCACTTATGCTTAATTTAGGTCTGGCGAAGAGGGAGTGTGAAGAGATGACGAATTGCATACACGATCATGCCCGCTGGGGTGCCGGCGACCAATTGGGTGCCGCCAATCTGCTGACACCCGAACATACCGTGGCCTCCCTCGCACTCGTGAAGGAAGGTCGAACTTACGACCTCAGCCAAGTGATCGAAATGGGAGCGCCGCGAATCCAACCAGTGCAGTCGCCCTATGTCATCCATTCAGGTTCGACCGCCGCCAACGGCATCAAGCGCCGCCGAGAGATGGGGGCGGAAAATGACGCTGGCTCCAATCTGGAACGGATAGAAATGACCGTCCATGTGGGCACCCATATCGACGCCCTCGGTCACTTCACCAAAGGCGATCAAATGTATGGCGGCCGCAGCGCCGATGACGAGGTCGGTGATTTCGGATTACACAATCTCGGCATTGAACATGCGCCGCCGATGATTACCCGCGGCGTTTGTATCGATGTCTCCGGATTGGACGGGGGCGAATATTTGGATGCGGGCCGCGCCGTCAGCCGTGACAATCTGGAACGGGCACTGGAACAAGCCGACGTCGAATTACGGCCAGGCGACGCGGTCTGCATCCATACGGGATGGGGCCGGTTCTTCATGACCGACAATGATAGATATGTCGCGGGTGAACCCGGCGTGGACCTGCCCGCCGCCCAATGGCTGACAGGCCAGGACGTGCTCGCCATCGCGTGCGATAACATGGCGGTTGAGGTCCTGCCCGGCACCGAACATCCGAAGGTAATGATGCCGGTCCACCAGCATGCGCTGGTAGAGTGCGGTGTCTACCTGATCGAGAACTTGGTAACGGAACAGTTAGTACGCGATGGCATCTCGAGCTTCTGTTTCATTCTGTTACCGGTGAAGTTCAAAGGGGCCACTGGCTCGCCGGTCATGCCGGTCGCGATCATCTGACACACCCCATCCCGCTGACTTCCGATAAATTCGCGCTAAATTACTTGTTGGAACGAATGACATCGGGAGTTGTCGGATGCGCAACATGCGAACCCTGACCGAGAAACAACGGATTCAGTGGGCAACAGACGGATATATCATCCTCAAGGGAGCCCTTAATCCGGACGAGGTCGCGTTTTTCAGCGATGAGCTCGACGAAGTCCGCAAACAGCCGGGCTATGAGCCACGGCCCGGCGAGCTTCCACGCGGCCACTATGGTTGGGTCGACCATGCGGACGACCTCAACCCCGACGGCTTCATGGATCGCCGCGATCTGCTGCCCTATCACAAAGCGTTCCGGGATTTGATCGACCGGCCGGAGGTCTTCGACCTCGTCGTGGATATCATGGGCCCGTATATTCTGTTCAGCATGTCGCAGGCCATCGTGCGGGCCTCCACAGATCAGTTTCCCGGATACACCCACACCGACGGTGGCGAAGGTTTGCGCCGCATCCGCGTGACCGAGACCAGCCGCCCGATTGCGATGAAGGTGATGTACCTCCTCTCCGATGTCGACGGTGCCGATAGCGGTAATTTCACGGTCTTCCCCGGCAGCCACCTGCGGCCCTTCCCGGAAGACAATGTGGAGCTGACACCGCACACACCGGGTGCTGTGCAACTCGACGGCAAAGCCGGGGATTGTTATCTCTTCTCCCATTCGCTCTGGCATGGCCCAGCTCCGAACGGTTCCGGCAAAGGGCGCAAGACACTGCTCTATAACTATTGCCAAATGTTCGTGCGCAGCTACGACTTGGGTCAGGTGCCCGACGTGGCCAAGGAGTGTACGCCGCGACAACGCCGGCTGCTGGGTGACCTCGGTTACGACTTCCGTCCGGGATCGTATTTCTACGTGCCGGAAGACCAAGAAGAAGTGATTACCGGGACGGCAGCCTAGTTCGGATTATTGGACGAGACGTGCGGCATCCCGGGATCGGCGAAAGCTGGCGGGCGGTGTCTCGAAATGTTTCTTGAACACCCGACCGAACGCGGCTTCGGACTGCTAGCCGCTTCTCTCCACGACGTCGATAATCGGCAGATCGGAATCGATCAATAACCTTCGTGCCAGCTGCATGCGCCAATCGGTCAAATAACCAAGCGGCGTGTGATCCAGCAACTCGTGGAAGCGATTCGAAAAAGCGGTGCGCGACAACCCCGCGACACACGCCAGGTCCGCAACAGTCCACGGCCGATCCGGGGCTGATTTGCCATATTCTTCTATCCGAACGAAAGGTGGCAACGAGTCGAGTAAAACATGCCGCGCGCCGGCGTCGAATGCGAAATGGCCGCAGATCAATTGTGTCTCGTGGCCTGGCGCTTCGCCGCCATAGACCAAAGCGCCTCAGCCCGAAAACCCGGAAGCTTCGACCACGCGATCGACGGATTCCGCCGCCGTCTCCATAGGGTTGGACAGGATATGCCCGGCACCGCGTGTAATGATGATGAGATCGCCCTAGTTTAACACAACCGGCTCGGGCTGTTCCTCGATGCGCACGAAACATCGGCCCCGATGCACATAGTGGAAGCGCGAGACGTTCTCGAACGCCGGGACCTGCACGCCCCAAGGGCCGTGAAGGAGGTCCGGAAATAGAGCGTCCCGGAAAGCTGCATCACGCCAAGAATATTGCTGAGTAAATCCATTCTGGTTCCGAGCCTATCTGCTCTTTCTTTAAAATAATACGTACTTGTACGATTGATCAAATATTACGGAAGTACAGTCATTCATCATTCACTTTTGATCCCTATTTGTGACGTCTGATCGATCAGACGGTTGTCGCCCGGCCCTTAATGACTGTCATCACAGGAGATGAAAATGAAATTCCACACGATTCTAGCCCCGGGCCTCTGTGCCCTATTATTGGGCTCCGCCGGTGCGCACGCGAAATCCCCAGCGGAACTGAACGATCTCGAAATCGCCCATGTAGCCTATACCGCGGACGACATCGATATCCGCTACGCACACTTGGCGCTGGCGATCTCGTCCAACCCTAAAATACACGTGTT
>CAXAGK010000402.1:0-4088 GCA_963968305.1 uncultured Rickettsiales bacterium
GCATCCCAAGCCTTAACATCAGCAGCAACTTCATCTGCCATTGGATGCCAATACCGCATTGCCATGAAACATTTTACATCGTCGCCTACATAGCGATCTTGCAGCACTTTCTGTAAAGCATCCGCTTGTTTCTTGGTATTCGGAACAAGCGGTGACCTCCCACCCAATTGTTCATAAATTTTCTGCGCGATTGGAGCGCGACGAGTGGAGATAAGTCTGGCGATAAACCACCGCACGGGTTGAGGCAGCCCAATAATAGCTTTGTCGTTAAACAGATTAAATAAGAAGGGTTGAACGGCGGGCAGACCGTCAGGACCTCCTAAATTAAAGAGGATAATCGCAATTTTACTCATTGATTTAGGTATAATCCCTAATTAAGAGGAAAACTCACGTACTTTAGACACCAAACGCTGAACCGCCTCCGGCTTGGTCTGTTTATCCACACCGTGTCCCAAATTGAAAATATGTGGCCGCGCCCGACAAACATCGATAATGCGCTCAACCGCCCGATCCATCTCTTTGCCGCCGGTTAACAGAAAGACCGGATCAATATTCCCTTGAATCGGCATTCCCGCTGGAAGCGCATCCATTGCCCAATCGAGTGACACTGATGTATCCAATGACACAGCTGTCACGCCTGTTTTCTCAGCAAAGGGAACATACATTGGGCCCGCACCTTTCGGGAATCCAATAATCGGAAGATCCGGCCATTTCTCTCGCAAAGTAGCTACAATTTGTCGAATCGGCTCCACCACCCAGGTCATGAACTCTGGCTCAGGTAGCACGCCTGCGTGACTCTCAAATATCTGGAGCGCGTCCACACCCGCCTCAACCTGTGCCGAAAGGTGAGCGACAGTTGCCTCGACCAGTAAATCCATTAAACGGCCAAATCCTTCTGGATCACTGTAACAGAAAGATTTCACCGCATGGAAATCGCGGCTTGTCCGGCCTTCGACCATATAACAAGCAACCGTCCAAGGCGCACCAGCAAAACCGACCAGTGCCGTCTCCGCGCCCAACCTCCCAGTCAACCGAGAGACGGCTTCATAGACAGGCGCTAATGTCTTTTGCAGCCCGTCCATCGACAGCGAATCGGCTTCAGCTGCCGATCTTACCGATTTTAAGACAGGACCCGTTCCCTCGACAAAGGAGACATCCTGACCCAAGCCATCCGGCACAACAAGAATATCGGAAAACAGAATCGCCGCGTCAAAACCATACCGTTCAATCGGTTGCAGCGTGACCTCAACTGCGAACTCCGGTGTATAGCAAAGATCCAGAAATCCCCCAGCTTTCGCACGCAATTCTCGATATTCAGGGAGATACCGCCCGGCCTGCCGCATCAGCCAAATCGGCGGTGGATCGCGCCGATCACCTTTTAAAACATCGAGAAACGGTTTGGCCATGAAAGATAGATCCTATGAAGAAAATTCGAAGAATGTTTGCTCTCAATACAAATTAAATAGGGTCAATAAAAGATAGTTGTTGCAGTAGCGCGGGGGATAATGGGAATCCCCACTATTTTTGAGAGAAGATAGAAACTATGGGGATTAAATTCGAACCTTGTGACTAAAGGGGTGATATATTTCCGTAACTATATGAAATACTGCCATAATTTTAATTATAAACAAGAGAGGATACCTATTCTGTAATGACCTGATGTTTGGTCTAAATCGACTCTAATCATAAACGAGTTACCCACCTGTTCAAAAATACCTACAAACATATGAACAAGGGGGATTGATTTCCTGGTATGAGAATGTTGTGTGGATAAAATGAAGTTATTCAGAAGTTATTGGCTCCATTCGTGAAAGAATTTCATCTTCATCTCGTATCGGACGCAACAGGCGAAACCCTCCACAGTGTCGCACGTGCGTGCTTTGTTCAGTTCGACGGTATTGAACCTGTCGAACACCATTGGCCCCTCGTCCGGACCAAAGGTCAAATAGAGAAGATCGTGCGAAATATTGAAGAACATCAAGGCATCGTCTTATTTACGATCGTTAAGGAAGAACTGCGAACCGTGTTGGAGATTGGATGTTCTCGATTACATGTACCTTGTATATCTGTGCTTGATCCGGTCATCCATGCGTTAACGGCGTTTCTCGGTTTGGAGAGTAGCGGTAAGTCGGGTCGACAACATACGTTGGACGCCGACTATTTCGACCGTATGGACGCCATGACATACACGCTTAATCATGATGATGGTCAATCTAGCCACGATCTTGGGAATGCAGATATCGTATTGGTTGGAGTCTCGCGAACATCGAAAACACCAACCTGTATTTATCTTGCTAATAGAGGGTTAAAGGCGGCAAACGTCCCGATCGTGCCAGATATGCAATTACCTCCTGTGTTCGATACCCTGTCAGGCGACGGTGCGCCGTTAATCGTCGGTTTGACCACAGATCCGAAGCGTTTGGTTCAACTTCGTCGAAACAGATTGCGTCTGTTGGATCACGATGCAGATACCAATTATGTGGATCCTGAAATTGTCCGCGGGGAGGTTGCGACCGCACGTCGTCTCTTCAGTGACCGAAATTGGCCGGTCATCGATGTGACGCGCCGTTCTATTGAGGAGACGGCAGCGACGATCCTACAATTCCTTGAGCGAGAACAAAATGCGTATGGCCAGTGATCATCCGATGGAAATTATCCTGGCGTCGGCGAGCCAATCCCGCGCTGCGCTTTTGGCTGGAGCCGGCATAGATGTTTTGATCGAACCTGCGGATATCGATGAGTCGTCGGTAAAAGATGATGGTCTTCGAACACAGTTGTCGGTTGACACCGTAGCCGCGTTATTAGCTCGTCAAAAAGCGCAAAAAATTTCGGCGGCCCGTCCAAATGCGCTCGTGATTGGTGTTGATCAAATGCTGGATTGCGGCGGTAAATGGCTCGACAAACCGAATTCTCTCACCGCCGCGGGTGACACATTACGCCTCCTGCGTGGCAAATCGCACGAATTAGTCACAAGTGTTAGTGTTGTGCATGAGGGTACGGAAATTTGGGCGTTAACCGATCGGGCGAAACTTTTAATGCGCGATTTCTCCGATGATTTTCTCGATACATATCTAAGCTGTGTTGGCGACGATGTGATGCTCTCTGTTGGCGCTTATCAATTGGAAGGCCTCGGTGTTCAGTTGTTTGAGCGGATCGATGGTGACTATTTCACCATCCTCGGTCTTCCTCTCCTTCCGTTGTTGGGGTTTTTGAGGGAACGAAATGTGATCGGCCAATGATCCTTAGCGGAAAAACAAAACTAGCCGGTGTCATGGGCTGGCCCATATCGCATTCAAGATCGCCGTTGCTGCATGGTTATTGGCTAACGGAATACGGAATTGACGGGGCTTACCTTCCGTTTCCGGTTGCACCCGAGAATATCGAATCGGCGCTCCGCGCCTTGCCGAAATTAGGCATTGCCGGGACCAATTTGACGGTTCCGCACAAAGAAGCAGCACTCCAGATTTGCGACCGCGTCGATGATGCTGCCCGACGGATTGGGGCTGTAAATACCGTGGTCGTGGAAAGCGATGGGAAATTACTGGGCAGCAATACGGACGCTTTTGGGTTCCTCGAAAATTTAAAATCTGAAAGCAATTGGAAGTCCGATGATGGTTTGGCTGTCATACTGGGTGCCGGCGGAGCCGCTCGCGCTGTTGTCGCTGCACTACTCGATGATGGTGTTCAGGATATTCTCATTGTTAATCGAACCCGCGAGAGAGCAGAACATCTCGCCTCCGAATTTGCTGGAGTTTGTGCGGCAATACCTTGGGATCGCAAAGACGATGCTCTGGAAGAAGCTGCCCTTCTGGTCAATACGACAACACTTGGAATGACCGGACAGGCAGATCTCGAAATCTCGTTGAAGAGATTGCCGACGTCAGCAATAGTGAACGATATTGTTTATGTCCCGCTTCAAACACCACTTTTGCAAAACGCTGCGACACGCGGCAATACCACCGTCGACGGGCTCGGTATGTTATTGCATCAAGCTCGTCCCGGATTTGCAGCCTGGTTCGACAAACAGCCGCAAGTGTCCGCAGGGTTGCGCGATTCCATCTTGGCCGATTTAAAGTCGTGATTGTACT
>CAXAGK010000403.1:0-4063 GCA_963968305.1 uncultured Rickettsiales bacterium
CATGGTCGGAATGGGTCGTGGTGCTAAAGCCGGTGTATTAATTCGCGATGCGGAGGTCCTCGAACGTCTAGGAGAGGCGGATACGATTGTCCTCGATAAGACCGGCACCGTGACTGAGGGCAAACCGAGCGTCACTGATATCCTCCCGCAAAACGGTATTTCGGAAAGGGAGTTATTGGAATTGGCTGTCTCACTCGAAGCGACCAGCGAACATCCTCTTGCCAACGCTATTATCGACGATGCAGCCAAACGCGGGATCACACCCATCGCTCTCGAAGAATTCAAATCCGTCACCGGACTAGGTGTCCAGGGTCGCAATGGTTCGGATACCTATATACTGGGCAACGCAGAATTCATGCGACGTGAAGGGATCGAGGCGACCGACGTTGAAGAACAGGGTGCGAAACTTCGCAGCGCCGGTGCCACGGTTGTCTACTGCGCGATCAACGACTCGTTGATCGGTATCCTTTCTATTACCGACCCGGTTAAAAAAAATGCGGATACAACGCTACGGGCGTTAAAGGCCTTTGGGATGCACACGGTGCTTCTCACCGGAGATGCGCGGGCTACGGCAGAAGCGGTCGCCTCGAGCCTTGCCATCGACATGATTGAGGCTGACGCGTCGCCCGAAGATAAGCTCGCCACCATCAAACACCTGCGAAAAGAAGGACGAGTTGTCGCCATGGTCGGTGACGGTATTAACGACGCACCGGCTCTCGCGGAAGCAGATATCGGCATCGCTATGGGAACCGGCACGGATATCGCCATAGAGAGCGCTGACGTCACCTTGGTTGGCGGCAACTTAGAAGCCCTTCTGCGCGCCAGCCGTCTTAGCGTAATGACAATGCGGAATATACGGCAGAACCTATTTTTCGCATTCGTCTATAACGCAGTTGGCGTCCCGATCGCCGCTGGCGTTCTCTACCCCTTCTTCGGTCTGCTATTGAGCCCGATGATTGCTGCCGCCGCGATGAGCTTGAGTTCGGTTTCTGTCATTACTAATGCGCTCCGTTTGCGTAGTGCAAAAATATAGGAGAGCGCCATGAATGTAGGAAAGGCTGCTGAACTTTCGGGCCTACCGGTCCGCACCATGCATTACTACGAAGAAATCAAGCTGGTGGTGCCGGAGCGTCGCGGTAACGGCTACCGCGATTACAGCGATGCCGACGTGCACAAATTATGTTTCTTGCATCGCGCGCGGGGCCTTGCCTTTAGTGTCGAGGAATGCCGAGCACTCCTCACCCTTTATGAAGACCGCAATCGCGCCAGTGCCGACGTAAAATCAATCGCCAGAACGCATCTCGAACGGATCGAATTAAAGATCGAGGAACTTCAATCGATGCATAAGACGCTCGGGCATTTAATTCATTGTTGCGACGGGGACGATAGACCGGATTGCCCGATCCTCGACGACCTTGCGGGCCTTCCCGCTCACCAAAATGAGAATGCCGCATGAACTCTTATCTAAAATTTACAATCGCCACACTTTGGAGCATTCTCGTGGTACCCGCCGCCATGGCCGTAGAGTTAAAACCGGACGACAAGGCGGTCGTCACTCAGGGAAAATTAATCTATCGGAGCCAATGCGCCGTGTGCCATGGACGTTCCTTGCGTGGCCAAGCTAGATGGCAAAAACGTCGCGCCAACGGAAAGCTACCGGCCCCGCCACACGACAAGAGCGGCCATACCTGGCATCACCCGGGGTCCGTACTCTTCAACATCACGAAGTTCGGACCGGCGCAGTTGATCGGCGATGACTACAAAACCGACATGCCGGGGTTTAAGGATCTCCTGTCCGACAATGAAATCATCGCCGTACTCTCCTACATCAAAAGCACTTGGCCCGAAGATATTCGCCGTCGCCACGATGATATGGAGCAACATCACCGGCGCTAAATTTACGTCAGCTCCGCTGGTATATTACTGTCCGCGACAGATTGAATCTGACCGATACGTTCTACCCAATCGGTTAGATTTGGCCGGTTGGCCCGCCAATCATAGCCCGCGGGCCGATCCTTCGGGCGCCCGTGTAGAGCACAGGCCAAGGTAATCTGTGCCATATTCAGCGGCCCGGACATCACATCTCCAGTGACTTCAGATTCAAAGAAATCCGCCAATCGTTCCGCCCGCGCCTTCTCATGTGCCAATATCATCGGCGACCGAATAGCCTTATCACGATAAATATACTCCCGACCCCACAGGCTCAGCCCATCCAACATGCTGCGGGCAACGGCCTCAATCCTGCGATGCGACAAACCCTCCAACCCTTCCGGTGGATGAAGTGTCGGCGCGTCATCGAGATGATCGAGATACCAGCAAATCAACCCTGACTCCTCGAGGATGCAACCATCGTCAAGAACGAGTGCCGGCACACGTCCCGACGGGATGAGCTCATAATAGGGATTTTCCTCACCGCGCGTCTTTAGCACCGTGAGTGGAACTCTCTCTTCCAATCCCTTTTCCTGCCGGACAATCCGAACGATACGGCCATAAGGACTCATTGGGGAGCCATAGAATATCATCGCTTCGAGTCAATCCTATTTGCGCGACGGCGGTGTCGTATCAACCACAGACGGCAACGCACTAATTCTTTCGACCCAAGCAGACAGCTTCGTGCGGCCATCCCGCCAAGTGAAACCATCGGGCGAATTGTTCGCCCGCGACGCAAAAAGACATGCAAGAGTGATTTGTGCCATGTTCAGTGACCCAGTGAGAACAGGGTTCTCCATTTCATTCTCGAACATATCTAACATGCGAAGCGCCCGTCCCCGTTCATGATCGATCGTCGTCTGTGAACGGATCGCCTCCTCGCGATAAAGGAACTCCCGTGTCCATAAACTGACGCCATCCAACATACTGCGAGCCGACGCCACGAGACGATGATGTTCTAATCCATCAAGACCAGTCAGCCCGTGCAGGGTCGGTACGCCATCCAAATTATCAAGATACCAACAGACCAGCGTGGAATCTTCGAGACACGTCCCATCATCCAAAATCAGCGACGGTACACGCCCGGAGGGATTGATCGCATAGTACGGATTATCCTCGCCACGTGTCGTGACCACCTCGAACTCGACGCGACCCTCGAGGCCTTTTTCCTGGCGCACGATGCGGGCGAGGCGACCATAGGGACTGGTCAGTGTACTGCGAAGGATCATGAATGCTGCCTATTCGATTTCATCTGGTCGATGATGCAGATATCTTGAAACCTGGGGCGGACCAGCAGCCAATTTGAGAATACCCAGATGAATGATATTGAGCGTCAATTTCTCGGCAAACAATTCGTGGCGCGCCTAGCGACCGCCGATAGTGACGGCGTCCCGCATGTAGTCCCGGTTTGTTTCACGATCTTGAAAAGCACGATCTACATCGCCATCGATCAGAAGCCTAAGAGTGGAAACCCTCGCGCGCTCAAGCGAATTCAGAATATTGCGTCAAACCCCAGCGTCGCATTAATTGTAGATCATTATGAAGATGACTGGCGGCAGCTCGCTTGGGTCATGCTGCGGGGGTCGGCGGAAATCTTGGAGAGCGGCGATGAACGTGAAGCCGCCCACACGTTGCTTCGGCAACGCTACAAGCAATATGAGAAGATGGATTTCTCCGGGCTGCCCATGATCGCGATCCGTATTGCACGCACCAGTAGTTGGGGGCAGCTCGACTGACCGCCCTTACATTATTTTCCGTATCTCGTGCCGCCGATTGAACGTGTGCGGTCGAACTTCCGTCGGCCACCGGCCGAATTCGGCCTGCCCGGCCCAGGCATCGCTTCCCGGAATATCGCCACGCTCCAACTCATAAATCGCCATGTACTTTTGCAACGGCGCGGCACTCTTCCCCGATGCTCGGCTACCAGCACTCAATGGCGCCTCTTCCAGCTTCAACCGATAAGCCGTGATGACGCCCGGCACCTTGCAAATATTCGGCACGTGCTCCGTATCGTAGACCTCATTAAAGAGATCTTCGTGCTCGGGTTCCACATCCATGCTGACAATGAACAGATATTTGGCCGTTGATGGCATTTCGCCTCTCCCATAATAGAAGTCTGACCTTCATTTCATAT
>CAXAGK010000404.1:0-4061 GCA_963968305.1 uncultured Rickettsiales bacterium
CTTGTGGAAATTCTTCGGATAAAATGCGGCGCACGAACTCGGCCAACTCAGGCGGTTTGCCTATAATGACGCTAGGTCCATCCAATTTTGCTTCCCGAAACTGGCGGGTGGTAATTCGGTCTCCGTCGAGTCGGCGTCGTCGTTCGAGATCAGTGTCTCCGAATCTTGAACCCAAAAGGCCTCCCGGATGATAGAAGACCCTCACCCGGAAGCAGTCGGCAAAAAACGTCGATGTCGGGATCGACAGATAGGCATCGTGGTATTCCTGGTCATGCTCGGAATTCTGTAGATTGATTTCAGCCAACTTGGGTCCCTGATAGCAACGAGCGGACATGGCTGGCGGGCCGACGTCGTTTTGACCGTGGTGCTCGGGTCAACGTTTGCGAAAGTGCAAATCGGTATAGCCCTGATTTTGCAAGCCGAACCGCCGCAAGACTACAGAACACAGGTATTTGTCTTTCGGTACCGCCCGTTCCATGTGATCCGGTATCCCATTATAGACGTACATTACATCACTAGCCGCTGGTTTCATCGACAGATTGCCTACGGATTGATGCCGGTTTGTCTTAAAAAATTTTTCTTACTCTGGGGGCTGACCCGTTCTTGGGCAAACGACGTTTTTGGCACCTACTCTAAATGCGCCGACTGAAAGCGTCTAAACCCGTCCGAAGAGCGTTCCAGGTGATTAAGCGCTACTCTCCCGTAAAGTGAGGAGGCCTGCTTGGTTGGACCAGGGCGTCAACGCGTGCAGGCCGATGTTTCTACGGTGATTGGATCACCCCTCGGATTGTTGGTCCATCCAAGAGCGCAGCAAGGATATGAGACCGACAAACGGTCTCGCAATCTCGAAGGAATTAGGTGCGAATGGATTTACCTCTGTTACTCGGAACGATGGGCGCTATATCGACGGCGACTTTGTTTGGTTCGATGGCGTTCTTCTCATGTGTGATAGCGCCCCTGATCTTCATCGAACTGGACGCCGCAACGGCTGGCCGTTTTATTCGACGCCTTTTTCCCTGGTACTACATAGTTGTCGCCGTGCTTTCGCTGATTGCCGCGCTTAGTTTCGCCACCACACACCCAGTTGACGCGGCAATTATGGGGCTCGTCCTGTCGGGTGCCTATTTATCCCGCGAAGTCCTGATACCGCGGATTAATCGCCGGCGTGACGCAATGTTGCAGGGAAACGCTTTTGCTGAAGTGTCGTTCAACCGGCTGCATCGTGCTTCCGTTCTTATAAATGCGGTTCAAATAATTGCCGTATTCTGCGTCTTACTCCGAACAATATTGATGTAAAAGCCTGGATGTCATTATGAAAACACTGCCCTATCGAGTTGAAACCGGAACTGGCGATATCTTCGATATTGAGTTTCCGCTGCACGAGGACACGGGCGATCCAGTCAGGGTGAGCCAGATCGTAAGCCAACTGTTGGGCACGATCGATCGGGATTTAGCATTATTCGCCGACACAAGTAATGGCGATGTCCTGCAATCGGTTTCCATGGTGCTTGCGGTACGTGCCGGCATGGTCCATGCGAATAGTGACACGACCAGACGGCTTGCCACGCAGCTTCTATCCCAAGCGCTAGACGCGGTCGCGGACGCGCCGCGCCGAGTGCCCCAAACAGGCCGCGCGTGAGCGCGGGCGCCAGCGGAGAATTAACTTGCCATCTCCATGTCTCTATAGTGGTGTTTAATGAGTGTCGGCAACGCTCGCTTGAATTGGAAAAAGCCGTGGGTCGCTTTTGGCCAAGCCAAGGCATCTGACGAGCGAAGCACGCGAATTATATCAATTTTCAGCGAGATAAGCTTATGCTCCAAGAGATTTAAGGCATCTTGTGCCGGCCCAACCGGCGCATAAGGGGTAACGATTTGCTCTATGTTCGCCCTTTGCGCCCAACCGACCAAACTATAAACCGATGAAGTTTGCAAAATATTGTCTGTCGGTAGGCCCTTATTGCAGTGGGCGCGACCCAAGGCGTCGCCGAGAGCGCCCCCGACGAAGGAGGCGACCCGGTCTGATACGCCAATCGGCGATCGTCCCCGCGAAGAGTTCAAAGCTGCGAGGCCCTGAAAACCAATAGCGGGGAGTCCAAGGAAATTGTGCGATAGATCGTCCTCGCTCAATAGAAGGCCAGTGCGTTTACTTCTGTTCCAATTTGTCCGCGCGTCGATCCTCCCTGGTTCCGGGTCGGGCGGGCCGGATATGGACCATACCTCCGCTGACGATTTGTCTTCGGGGCGAAAACGTCCACGCGTAAATTTTGCAATATTGTCGGGTCGGGCGAGATACGATTTGCCTTTGGTCTGCAATCCGGCGACCCATCGCCAGGACAATGTATTCACGGCGGGATCGCCGTCGAGCAAGTTGCGTAGGAAGAAATCGGCACCCAGTTGCCAGGGCAGCCCAAGCCAGAATATCCAAATACTCGCGAACCACATTCTCGCGTGATTGTGGAGATAACCGTGTCCGATCAGTTCCCTCGCCCATGCATCGAAGCAATCGATCCCCGTTTCGCCCGAGGTCGCCTGACTTATATTCTCTTGGAGCACTGCGTCGCGTTCGTAACAATCGATCAGTTGCTCGAGATTTGCTTTATAGCTTTGCCAGACGCCGGGGCGAAGCTCTAACCACCCTTTCCAATATGTACGCCAAAAGACTTCTTGGATGAACTTCTCGGCGGATTGAAAACTGTGTTTCTTCAAAACGGCATCGACGACCTCTGACTCGAGCAGTAGTCTATGCCGGATCCACGGCGAAAGCGTAGAGACGTGTATGTGACGACTAGGACCATCATCGAAATTCCTAAGCCGCGCATACTCTCGTCCAGCATGAGGAAGGAATGCCCTCAATCGGCGTAGGCCTTCTTCGCGGGTAGGCAGCCAGATCGACGAGGTATGGAATTTCTTCATTTAAATTTTTCTAGCCAAAGAGACTGCCGCCGCAGACCCAATGCCAACCATCCAACACCAAACGGAAAGAAAATATCCGGACGGTTCAGTTGTACAGTTGCGTGCCTGGTCGCGGTGCTTGATTTCGTCGTCCCGGCATCGAACGAGGAGCGACCGCAGTCCGCTTGTCGCCTCATCCGTTGCCAAGCGATCTATTTGGGAAGTGTAGTGACTCTCAACAAATGTCTCGACGGCGTCGATGGTTGCATACACCGAGTTGCGTCCGAAGAGCGCCGGCAGGCATCCAGTGATAAATCCTGCTATCTTCCAGACAAACGTAAGTCGACTGCGGCCGGCTACCGGAACAATCTCTTCGACCCAAGCTAAATGACGTTTCTCTGTCTGCCGGTGATTGAGAGCAAATGAAATTAGTTCCGGATCACGCGTGATGTGGAGAATACCTTCACATATCGCGATGGCGCCACTTTCTCCTGCGTGGTCCGATCGTAGCTCGGCTTCCAGCCAATTTTTTGTATCGATATTTAGCGTACAGCCTGCCAACTGGGGTTTAATCACCTCAAAAACTTGATTACCGGAATCTAGAGGCATGTCAAATAGCCTGAGAGGGAATAACGCCCGGATTGCACAACAGAACTCGGGAAGCTAAGCGCCCCACAAATCGTCGTAGCGCGCGCAACCATCGGATGGATCGCGATACTTAGCGCGATGGTCAACACGGTTTTTGGCGGTGGCACGACGGAACACGTCAGCGGTAAAGAACACTCCCAACAACAATAAAACGTGAACTGCCATGGATGGTCCCACCAAGGCAACCATTCCCGACCAGACGGAGAATACGATTGACCACATCAGTGCTAAAGCCGACATGAGTTGGAAGCGGACAATCTTCGGTAAACCGCGCAGTGGGTTGAGCTCAGGGTTCATTACAACTTCGTAAACTTCGCGCATCACAATTCATCTCCAAATCTATTTCATAATATATACGCGCTTCTGAAGCGATTGGTTCAATCGGCGCACTGCTCATAGCTTTCTTAACATAGGGACTTCACGACGATGCCGAGATCAGAGTGCGGCTAAAATGCGATTACATGCTACCTCTCAAAACTAGCTGACTAAACTGGTCACTGAAGGCCCAGATAAGACAAGAT
>CAXAGK010000405.1:0-4057 GCA_963968305.1 uncultured Rickettsiales bacterium
GTGTAATAATTCTTATGTATTCAATGCGAGTTCTAAACACTACATGTGTGAATATTTAAAGCGTCAATCGCAAGATGATGTGCCATCTATCGTGAAAGCACGGAAATGCATCCGTCCTTGGCGGATATGTTGCCTTAGAATGGCGGAAACCCGGGAAATTCGACACTTAAACCGACATTTCCCAAGTCATCTTCAAACTCGGCATGAATATACAAAATCACACCATTTCTTATAG
This sequence comes from uncultured Rickettsiales bacterium, assembly GCA_963968305.1. Taxonomy (GTDB): domain Bacteria; phylum Pseudomonadota; class Alphaproteobacteria; order UBA8366; family UBA8366; genus UBA6544. The sequence continues at coordinate 236 of CAXAGK010000405.1, forward strand.
GTTTATCTTCTCCAACCACACTACACCTCCAGCTTTGGCAATTTAACGCTGTTCTGAATGCCATTTTCGATGATTTCCGCCATCCAGACGCACCTCTCCCAGCAATTTCACATTACCGTTAATTTTCCCCGGCAACCTCGGTGAGGCCAAGAGCATCGTCAAGCTCCCGATAAGCGAGCAACCCGGCGTCAGAGGTGATCCTGGAACCATGGAATTCAAGCTTCAAGAGGCGGTCAAAATCAACCCGAAGGCCGTCCCGTTTCGATTCACCCATCGGGTGTGCCATGAGAACCACTCCATTAACACCTCAACATATTGAATCTTGAACAAAATCTCTATACCAGGGCATCGAAAACCGAGTTCACTTGGGAAATGAGGGTTAGTGGTTGGCTGGTAAGTAGCATCGACATATAGTAATGACTTGGGCGTATTGGGGACGAGTCTCTCAGGCCGTAGTAATTATTTGAAATGAGGTAACGGGATATGGCGGCGGAAGTAATCGCCATCGCATCCGATCATGCCGGTATAGACGCAAAAGATGCGTTGAAGACCGTGTTGACGGAATGGGGATATGAGGTCCTTGACCTTGGCCCCAATAGTGCGGAGTCGGTTGACTATCCCGATTTCGCCGATGCGTTGACGATTGCGATCGGGGAAGGCCAAGCGGCGCGCGGGGTTCTTCTTTGTGGGACTGGTATTGGCATGTCCATCGCGGCGAACCGGAAACCCTTCATCCGCGCCGCGCTGTGTCACGGTGTGACCGATGCGCGGCTCACCCGCCAACACAACGATGCGAACGTTCTAGTTGTCGGCGCTGGTACCTTGGGTATAGAGACGGCGAAGGATTGCTTAGAAACATTTTTGAATACGGAATTCGAAGGCGGTCGCCATCAACGCCGCGTCGATAAAATGTCGTAGAGCTGCTTATCGCAAGAAGGCGATGATGGCTTGTTAGAGGATAGAGAATGTCGGAGACGAATAGCGTTAGCGAGTATGGCGAATTCGAGACTTTCTTCGGATCGGCGCTGTCGGAGAGCGATCCCGAAATTACCGCTGCTATCGCTAGCGAATTGGAACGCCAACGTTGCCAGATTGAGCTGATTGCCTCCGAGAACATCGTCAGCCGCGCGGTTCTAGAGGCATCCAGTTCGGTGCTGACCAATAAATACGCGGAAGGATATCCCGGGCGGCGTTATTATGGCGGCTGCGAATACGTCGATATTGCCGAGAACTTGGCCATCGAGCGCGCGAAAGAACTGCTCGGCTGCGAATTCGCCAATGTACAGCCGCATTCCGGCTCGCAAGCGAATTTCGGGGTTTATCAGGCGTTGCTGAAACCGGGCGATACGCTGATGGGAATGTCGCTCGATAGTGGCGGACACCTCACTCATGGCGCAAAGCCGAACCAATCCGGCAAATGGTTTAACGCCGTTCAGTACGGTGTACGTCAGCAGGATGGACGGATCGACTACGACGCTGCGGCGAATTTGGCGCGCGAGACAATGCCGAAACTAATTGTGGCGGGTGGGTCGGCTTATGCGCGGCATATCGATTTCGAGCGCTTCCGCGAGATTGCGGATGAGATTGGTGCCTATTTCATGGTCGATATGGCGCATTTCGCAGGTCTCGTCGCGGGCGGCGTCCACCCGAGTCCGGTCCCGATTGCGGATGTCGTGACCTTCACAACTCATAAAACCCTGCGCGGGCCGCGCGGCGGCGCTATCGTCACAAACAACGAAGATATCGCGAAGAAAGTCAATTCGGCGATCTTTCCCGGTATCCAAGGCGGTCCCTTGATGCACGTGATTGCGGCCAAGGCGGTGGCCTTCGACGAAGCCTTGCGGCCATCGTTTAAATCCTATGCGCGCGACGTGGTTGAGAATGCTGCAGTGCTGGCGTCGACATTAAACATGGGCGGCATGGACATTGTGAGCGGCGGAACCGACACCCATGTGGTGCTGGTGGACCTACGCCCGATCAAGCTTACGGGGAAGGATGCGGAAGCGGCAATGGAGCGCTCCGGACTGACCTGTAATAAGAACGCGGTGCCTTTCGATCCGGAGAAACCGACGATAACGTCCGGCGTCCGTTTGGGCAGCCCAGCGGCTACCAGCAGGGGGTTTGGCCAAGCCGAATTTAAACGGGTTGGCGAATTAATCATACAAGTGCTGAGCGGTCTTGCCGAGCGGCCCGAGCAACAGGATGCGACCGAGGCGGAAGTCCGGTCCAGGGTGGCGGAATTGTGTCAGCGATTTCCGATTTATCCGAACCTATGAGCCCGCGAAAAGGGGAGGGGATTTAGCCGATGCGTTGTCCATTTTGTGGCCACGAAGACACCCAAGTGAAAGATTCACGTCCGGCAGAGGATAACACGGCCATTCGACGCCGGCGGTTTTGCCCCGGCTGCGGAGCCCGTTTCACCACGTTCGAACGCGTGCAATTGCGCGAACTTACGGTTCTGAAACGCAACAATCAGCGCGAAGTGTTCGACCGCGATAAGCTCGCCAGATCTATGACGATTGCGTGTCGCAAACGACCGGTCGACCCGGACCGGATGGAACGGGTCGTGAACGGTATCGTCCGGCGCCTTGAGAGTTCTGGCGAGAGCGAGATCAAGGTCGATTCTATTGGTGCCTTGGTGATGGAAGCATTGGCGGCGCTGGATCAGGTCGCTTATGTCCGGTTTGCTTCGGTCTATCGGAATTTCCGCGAGGCGAAAGATTTTGAGGAGTTCATCACGGATGAACTCGCCGAAGAAGACGAGTGACGCCACAGACCGGCGCTTCATGAAGCTGGCCCTCGCCCTGGCGCGGCGGGGGCTCGGTACGGTCAGCCCGAATCCGGCGGTCGGGTGTGTCTTGGTTTCTCCAGAAGGAATTGTGGTGGGGCGTGGTTGGACGCAGCCGGGTGGTCGCCCCCATGCAGAGACGGAAGCGCTGAGGCGCGCGGGTGCGAGTGCCAGAGGTGCGACCGCATATGTCACCTTGGAGCCTTGTAGCCATACCGGTAGGACGCCTCCCTGTGCCGATGCGTTGATCGAAGCGGGCGTCATCCGGGTCGTCGGCGCGATCGAAGATCCGGACCCCAGGGTGTCGGGGCAGGGTTTCGCGCGACTGGCGGCGGCGGGCATTGAAGTATCGATGAACTTGTTTGCCGACGAAGCGACGTTAGTGAACTCCGGTTTCCTCCTGCATCGTATCGAAGGTAGGCCGTTGGTTACTTTGAAGACCGCCAGCACGCTGGACGGCCGCATTGCGACCCATCGCGGCGAGAGCCAATGGATTACCGGCGCGGCCGCACGGCGCTGTGGTCATATGATGCGCCTGACCCATGACGCCATCGTCGTCGGTGTCGGCACTGCCCTTGTCGACGACCCGCAGCTGACGTGCCGCCTGCCGGGCCTGGAGGAACACAGTCCGGTCAGAGTGGTGATCGATACTCGTTTGCAGCTGCCGTTGGTCAGTAAACTCGTCCGCACGGCGCGGGAGATGCCAACTTGGGTGGTCGTCTCGGCCGAAACCGAAGCCGATAGGTGTGCCGCCTATGAAGATCTCGGTGTGGTCGTATTACCGATTGAGGTCGGTGCCGACCATCATCCGGAACCCATTGCGATCCTGAAAGCCTTGGGCGCCCGAGGTTTGACCCGTGTTTTGGTGGAGGGCGGCAGTGCCGTGGCCGCGGCGCTGATGCGGGCAAATTTAATTGATAGAATGGCTTGGTTCCGCGCCGCAAGTGTCATGGGGGGGGATGGGGCTCCGGTCGTTGCGGCCTATGGTGTCGACGCGCTTTCGCAGATGCGGCGATTCGAATTGATTTCAAGCC
>CAXAGK010000406.1:0-4056 GCA_963968305.1 uncultured Rickettsiales bacterium
ATCGACTGTGACGTTCTGCAAGCGGATGGCGGCACGCGAACCGCTGCTATTACAGGCGGCTTTGTTGCCCTGCATCTGGCATTTCAGCATCTGCAGCGGATCGGCGCGGTTAAGACCATTCCGTTGACCGACAATGTCGCGGCAGTTTCTTGCGGGCTGTGGAACGACGCGGCGGTGCTTGATCTGGATTATGCGGAAGATTCTACAGCGCAGGCCGATGCAAATTTCGTTCTGACCGGAGCCGCAGGTATCGTTGAAGTGCAAGGTACCGCCGAAGGTGATCCTTTCTCGCGCGCCCAGTTCGACGAATTGCTGACGCTCGCCACGGATGGCATCGCACAATTGGTTACCGCTCAAAAAGCAGCGCTCGGTTTCTGACGACAATGGCTCGGCGTTTCACCGAAAAGCAGCTGATTATCGCCAGCCATAATCCGGGCAAGGTCCGGGAAATTGACGACTTGCTCCGCCCATTCGGCATCACGGTTCGTTCAGCCGGCGAACTATATCTGGAAGAGCCCGAGGAGACCGGCGACACCTTTGTCGCTAATGCCATATTGAAGGCGGAAGCGGCGGCAAATGCCACACAACTACCAGCACTCGCAGACGATTCCGGGCTGGCAGTCGATGCATTGGACGGCGATCCCGGCATTTATTCCGCACGTTGGGCCGGACCCGAGAAAGACTTTCCCGTCGCCATGGAGAAAATCGAAAAGCTCCTGAAGCCGGAAAGCATCCGAACCGCTCAATTCGTCTGCGCCCTCGCCCTCGCGTGGCCGGACGGGCATGTGGAAACTTTCGAAGGTTTGGTCAAAGGTGATTTGGTTTGGCCACCGCGTGGTTTGGCAGGCTTCGGGTACGACCCGATGTTCTTACCCGATGGCCGCACCGAAACCTTTGGTGAAATGGACCAGACCGAAAAACATACCATCAGCCACCGCGCCGACGCGTTCGGAAAACTCGTCGCCGCTTCTTTCCACTGAGCCGGACCGTGGTGCCCTTCGGCGTCTACGTCCATTGGCCCTTTTGTCTTTCCAAGTGTCCCTATTGCGATTTCAACAGCCATATACGTGACAAGGTTGATCAAACGCGCTGGCGCGCGGCATTGCTGGCTGAAATCGAGCACGCTGCCGCCAACGGACCCCAACATCCCGTCACAAGCATCTTCTTCGGTGGCGGGACACCGTCGCTCATGCCCCCGGAAACCGCCGCAGCCGTGATTGCGAAGATCCGCGATTGCTGGGGACTTGCCCAGGACGCCGAGATCACCACCGAAGCCAACCCGACATCCGTTGAGGTCGAAAACTTCAAAGCGCTCGCAGACGCCGGCGTCAATCGGCTTTCCCTCGGCGTGCAATCGTTCGACAACACCGTTCTAGAGTTTCTAGGGCGGGAACATTCCGGGGCCGAAGCCATTACAGCAATTGAAAGCGCGGCCGCGCATTTCGACCGCTACAGCTTCGATTTAATCTACGCCAGACCCGATCAAACTTTGTCCGATTGGCGCCGCGAGTTGGATAGAGCCTTAAGTCTCGCAGGATCGCACTTATCACTTTATCAGCTTACTATCGAACGCGGGACACCCTTCCACGGCCTATGGCGCCAAGGAAAACTAACACCGCTGGATGAAGACAGCGCGGCGGAAATGTTCACGGAAACTCGAGCTTGGTTGACGGATGCCGGATTACCGGCCTACGAGACTTCGAATCACGGGAAGCCAGGCTCTGAGTGTCGGCACAATCTACTTTATTGGCGGTATCAAGATTACGTCGGCATCGGCCCAGGCGCTCATGGACGAGTCACCATTGAGGGGACTAAATTTGCGACCGAGCGCCGAAAATTACCGGAGCGCTGGCTTGAAGCGGTCGAGCGGGATGGGCACGGTACCCGCGATCAGGTTGCGCTCACCGTCGAGGACAAGCTGGTGGAATTGGTGATCATGGGATTGCGCACCGCAGAAGGCATTCGAGACGTTCGGTTTCAGGAAGCAGCGGGCGCATCATTCAAAACATTGTTAAACGCCGATGCGTTACGCTCCTTTACCGAAGAAGGTTTGATAGACGATGACGCGACCTGCGTGCGGGCAACGGAAGCCGGTCAATTACATCTCGATACACTGATCGAACGGCTGTTGCCTTAAGACCTACCCGCCGGCTTGCGGGAACGCGGTCGCGGCTGGCTTCCGGACCGTAAATCCTTTGCGGGTGACTTCACGCACTTCGAAAACCCGCTCGGCCACGCCCTCCTCGCGCAAGCGAAAAAGTCCGTCAACGCCAAGAAATCCAAAAGGTTGAACCAATCGGCTTCGCGCAAAGACGTTCGGCTCGTTCGATTGCGCCAAAACGATAGCGAGCGCAGTTGCATCATACGCAAGCGACGCGATCGACGCGGGCGGGCGGCCATACAGTTTGCGGTACCTTTGGAAAAAATTCTGCCGTTCCTCACGTGGTGGCGCGGCATACCAACCCCGGCTTAACGACGGTTCGGTTTCGATATTCGCGGTCTGCGCCCAATTGCTGAGCCCCAGCAGGCGCACCGCCGGTTGATCAACATCGTAATACGACAACAGGGATGCAAGCGCCTTCAGCTGTTGACCACTACCGGGCAATAGAACCGCATCGTACTCGACCCCTCCTAAAGTATCCAATTTCTCCATGCGCTTAAGGACCTGCTTAGAGACTTCGTCTTCGCGGGCTTCGAGTTCCGCCCGCTGTTCCATCAACGCTTTATGACGGCGCTCGTAATCTGCGATGACCTTGGCCGGTTGACTGAAGTCCGTCGCCCGCGAATCGTAATATTGCACTTGGACCACATGCGCTTCGTGAAAATTGGCAACCTCCTTCAGGGCCGCGACGACAGCCCGGCCATAGGCATTGTTCGGCGCGAGAGCGGCGTATCGGTAAAGACCCTCGGAGACGGCATGTTCGACCACGGCTTCAACTTGTTGGCGGGGCACGAAACCTAATATGTAAACACCATCACCCGCCACATCGCGGGAATTGGAGAACGCGACAACCGAAACTCCCGCACGGTCCGCGATCGGCCGCACCGCCCGCACCGAGCTGGCCAAGAGCGGCCCTAAGATTAATTCGGCCCCCGCCGCTACCGCCTGGCTCGCGGCACTTGCCGCACCCGCAGTACTACCCTTCGTGTCGAACGGATAGATGACGAAATTCTCATCCGCCAAGTCAAATACCGCTATTTGCGCCGCATCCAAGAGTTCACGCCCCAATTGCGCGCGCGCGCCACTCAAGGGTAACAACAAGGCGACTTTTTTCGCACGCCGTGAACCACCCACGGAAAAACCGGCAGGCGGCAAAGACGCCACTTGTGGCAGCTCGGCGGCTGTTGCGGATTGCGATGGCACGGATTGCGCCACTGACGGAAGGGCTGCTGGATCAGGCGTCGCTGCATTTTGCACAACCCTGACCTTGGCCTTGAACGCTGGGCCTTCCGGGTCGGTCGATGGCGACGCGTGAACGGGAACCGAATCCTGTTTTTTTGGCGGCGCCTTGGTTAACGTTGTGGTCTGGCATGCGCCAAGGGCAAGGCCAACGACCAAAACGGGCAAAAATGCTGCACTACGAAGAATTGCGGAAATCTCCTAATCTCCTGAAACGATTTAACACATTGCCCGCCCTGCCCAGCTGCGCGGCAAAGCCTAACGGCGCGGACCCGGCAAGTAAACGCGGAGATACCCCGGGACAGTACCCCAATTGACTGGCGGCGATAAAATACGCGCAGAGGCATGGGGTCGGGCCGGGGAACGCCGGGCCGCTCTGTTTTTACACCTTAAGGGCTTCGCCATTGTCGCGCATCGTCTACGCACACCTGTCGGCGAAATTGATCTTGTTGCTACGCGGGGCTCGACCGTGGCGATCGTGGAGGTAAAAGCCCGCGCGAACCTAGATCAGGCGCTCGAAGCGCTCTCGCCCAGCCAACGCCTGGCTCGCGCCGCTGGTTGGCTCACAGCTTCCCAACCCGTTTTCTCCGCAATTGCTGTGCGGTTCGATTTGATTCTGATTAGTCCGTGGAAATGGCTCCGGCATACCATAGGTT
>CAXAGK010000407.1:0-4043 GCA_963968305.1 uncultured Rickettsiales bacterium
TGATCTTGTGCAGACGGTAGAATAGAATGCCGCTGCCTTGCGGTTCACGCGACACAAACTGGCAGCTGTCCTCTCCGTCGCACCTGCAATAAAACGCTCCTACTTATATCTGCTCAGACAACTCTTACGCATAGATTAACCCGCATGGCCCGCTCCCACGCGTCATTCGGGAAATCTTGCAGTTTGTCCGTGTGCCAAACACCCGCATTATTGATGACGATATCGAGTGAACCTAAGGACGTCTCGCAATCGGCAACCATGGATTCGATATCGCTGTATTCATTCAAATTGGCGATCCGGTAGTCGACCTTGGTGCCGTAATCCGCGATCATGCGGTCGCGCTGCGCCTCGATCGCTTCGGGATTGCGGTAACCGTTGAGCATGACATTGGCGCCCGCCTCGGCAAGCGCATTGGCAATAGCAGTGCCGATGCTCCCCGAAGACCCCGTGACAAGCGCACCCTTACCTTCGAGCATCGACACTCTCCTTTGCTGTATTTTACTAGCGTTTCTCGGTCCAGCTCTCCGAGAAGGCGAGCGCACAGGTGCTAAAGGGGCGACCCTCGCGTTCAGTCGCCCAAGGCTGGCCCACCGCCTCCACCCCGTTATGGGTCAACCGTGCGCCGAGTGCCGGGACCAAAACGGTGCAAACGCCATAGGCCTTTTCCGCCGTCGGTTCCGTGTGGATCAACAGCGGATCGCCGCAATTGTACCAAGTCATCTCTATTTCCTCATCATAGGATTCGATGCACTCGGTCCAACTATCCCGGAAGTCGCCGTATTTGGAGAATTCAGCTTCGGTCACTGGAATCGACGTATCCGCCGTCTCTGCGTTCAGCATACCTTGAACGCTGTTTTGCAGCCATCTAGTCATCGCGATATTGTCGGAGTAGATGCGCCAACGATTGTCGGTGAGTTCGCTCTTGATATAGAGGACGTGGCCGGGCCCGCCGTCTGAGAAAAGAACGCGCCAAAAGCTGGCATTGGTGGAGACGGGTCCGTCTTCCGACACACTCAGCCGGATGAAGGGGTTTTCCCCCGTGAGGATCACGCGATGCGGGTCTGCGGTCATTTTAGCCTCCCTATATCGTATTCCACCTAGAGACCCTGCCGCACCCGCGGGAAGACCTCTTCGGCGATCAATTGCATGGTTTCCATCGAACGGGATACTTCCAGTCCCGGCCAATGCATGCTCATCACTATATGGTTCATGCCAATGCGCTTGTTGAACTTTATCATCTGCTCGGCGACATCATCCGGCGAGCCGATGAAGAAACGGTCCTTCAACAATTCCTCGAACGGTTGACCGAGCTCGTCGGTCTCGCCCGCCGACACCCGCGCCTGGCCCAAGCCCCAAGCATGATAAGCCCGGTACTTGGTCATGATCGGCCCTTCGGCGAGCTTATAGGCCTCTTCGCGGGTGGGAGCGACGAAGACTTCGCGCCGCACCGGAAATTCCTCCGGAAACGGCCGGCCAGCCTCGTCGAGCGCCCGCTTATAGGTCTCCAACTGCTCAGCGATGACATCAAGTCGGTCATTCGGCCCGACATACCAGCACGTTCCCATTCGCGCCGCCCGCTTGATCGCCACATCGGCGGCCGCACCAATCCAAATCGGCGGATGGGGGGCTTGTACTGGCCGCGCCGAGCACGACGCCTCGTCGAGTTCGAAATGAGAGCCCTTCAACGTGACTTTCTCATCCGTCCACAGCCGCTTTACAGCATTCAGGTTCTCTTCAAAGCGCTTTCCGCGGTCTTTCTTCTCCATACCGAAGGCCTTGAATTCTATATCGCGGTACCCGACCCCGCACCCAAAGATGAGCTTGCCGTTGGTCATGATATCCAATGTGCCGAGTTGTTCCGCCACATCCAACGGCTTGTGGAGCGGCAACAGCATGACACCGGTGTTGAGACGCAAGCTCGGCGCCTCCGCGGCCACACGGCACAAAAATGGCACCTGCTGCAAATCCTGTAGCGGATGCGTGCTGTAGTGCGCACCCTTGGTGATTGAATGGTAACCCAAGCGCTCCGCCATCCGCGCCTGTTTGAGCATTTCTTGAAATCGGTCCGCGACCGCATCTTCGCGCGGGAATTGGCCGCGCATCATGATGCCAAACTGCATCAGCTTCACTCCAATCGTTGTCCACTTAACGATCAAAGTAGGGCCACGAACGCGGAAGTCTTTCCAATCGTATGGAAAATTTACGTGTTAGACGTTGTGATATTCCCGGTACCACTCGACGAAATCGGGCAATCCCTCATCAATAGATGTCTTCGGGAAGAAACCAAAATCCCGTTGGCTGGCCTCGATATCGGCATAAGTTGCCTTCACATCACCGGGTTGCATGGGTTGGAAATCAATCTCCGCCTTATGATTGCTAGAGCGTTCGATCACTTCGATAAAGCGCATCAATTGTTCCGGCGCATTATTTCCTAAATTGTAGACCTTGTGCGGCGCATCGCCGGTATCAGTCGGCGGACGATCAAGACAAGCGAGAATGCCAGGGACGATATCATTGACATGCGTGAAATCACGCTGCATGTCGCCATTATTAAAAACCTGGATCGGCTGCCCTTCAAGAATCGCTTTCGTGAAGATGAAGGCCGCCATGTCTGGCCGGCCCCAACGCCCATAAACCGTAAAGAATCGCAAACCTGTCATCGGAATTCGATAGAGATGACTGTAACAATGCCCCATCAATTCATCGGCTCGCTTGGTCGCTGCATATAGCGAAACCGGTGACTCTACAGAGTCTTCCAGCGCGAATGGGAGTTTCGTATTCCCCCCATAGACAGAAGATGAACTGGCGTAGACAAGATGGCGCATACGGGGCAAATGCCGCGCTACCTCCAATACAACTATCTGACCGACAAGGTTTGATTCAACATACGCATATGGGTTTTCCAACGAATATCGAACGCCCGCTTGCGCAGCTAAATGCACGATACCGTCAATATCGGGATTCGCTCGGGCTAACGCTTCCATTGCGCCGCGATCAGAGATGTCGATCCGGTGTATGGAGAAGCCCGCATGTTGCGTAAGACGGGCTAAGCGAGCCTCTTTCAGTGAGACGTCATAGTAATCATTGAGATTATCGACACCGATTACCTGCTCGCCGCGCTCTAGCAACGCTTCAGCCGTGTGGAAACCAATGAAGCCGGCGGCACCGGTAAGCAGAACGGCCATCAGATACTCTTCTCTAAAGAACGGACCGCGCTCATATAACGCGTCCGCGAAATTAAATCATCCCTACTTTAACGCCAACTTACGGCGTGTCGAGAAATTCACGCACCCGGGTAATAACGTCCCTCGCGCAATACATCCAATAAGGTATCTTGCGCACGTGTGCCGTCCTCTTGCGTGAGAGATTTCATCAAATCACGCACGCTCAATATACCGACCAATGCACCGTCCTGTACCACCGGCATATGCCGAACATTATTGATCCACAATTTACGCAGAATAGCGCTACTATCATCCGCAAGTCCGGCGGTTAGAACATCTTTCGTCATAAGGTCGGTGACTTTCACGTCCATGATCGCCGCGCCCTTTTCGGCAAACCCGCGCACAATATCGCGTTTCGAGAGAACACCGACGATTTCTCCATCCGGCCCGCAGACCACGTCCAGTCCGATCTTCTTTTCCTTCAGAATTTTCGCGACGCCGTGGATCATATCCTCAGGAGCTACCGATTGAACCGGACCTGCCTTCTCAGCGAGTAATTGGCGTACCTTCATTGAATTCCTTTCGAATCGGACGTGCGACTGGTGCGGTTTGAGGCAATCGAATGCAGGTTTATTCGACCCTTATCATACTCGTTCCGCAATTATCTTCCGGTTAATGGGCGAGGTTGTTGAAGAAGTCCTTTGATCTGCGCGGATTGCCGTGATTCCCTTGTTTATGCTTTAGATGAGGGTTTTACGACGATGATGGGCGACCCGGTCGGTCTTCAAGACCGTCTTTCCTATGAATTTGATCTCGAAGACATTGTGCCGTCCGATCATCTGTTGCGGCGGATCGATGCGGTTCTGGACCTGAGTTGGC
>CAXAGK010000408.1:0-4030 GCA_963968305.1 uncultured Rickettsiales bacterium
ATTATATTGGGAACGGTTGCTGCGTATCTTCAAAAGCATTTGGTCGAACGGCGGCTGGAAGACCTTCAATCTACAATGCGTGTTTATAGAATATTAAGTAAATGAGAATGAAAGTATTTACATAATATTTTAATTTTTATTCACAATAATGTATTTATATTAAGATTTTCTATATATTTAAATATTCACTATATTTTTATTATATAAAATTATTAAAACACGCACTTGTATCATCAACTAATTTTTGCACGAGTTCGCCTGCTTTCATCTCGACCGTGAGAGCGGCGGATTGGCCGGCGTAGAGGGCCATGTATTGCGGGTCGCCTGCTTCGGCTAAAGGTGCCGTCAGCCTGAGTTGTGAGGGAAACGGCAAGGGTTCGTCGCCGGCGAGGGTGTCGGATAGCGCATTACGAAGAAAGCGCGCCGGTTTTCCGCTGATGACATCGGTGACCATGGTGCCGCTATCTCTAGCGGTGCTGAGGGCGTGCCGATGGGCGTCCGCGACATTGGCTTCACCGCATCTCAGGAACGCCGTGCCGAGCTGAACCGCACTGGCGCCAAGCATCATTGCAGCCGCGATGGTCCGACCGTTGACGATGCCCCCGGCGGCGATGACAGGCACCGAGACGGCAGCTACGACCTGCGGGAGTAGCGCGAACAGACCGGGTTGCATGGAAATATCGACATCGGTGAATGTGCCGCGATGGCCACCGGCTTCGATGCCTTGGGCGATGATCGCGTCGGCGCCATCTGCTTCCAGTGCCACGGCTTCCGCGACCGTGGTGGCGCTGCAGATGATCAGCGTGCCGACCGCTTTGAGTTCTTGCACCACCTCCGGCCCCGGCAGGCCGAAATGGAAGCTGGCCACTTCCGGCTTCAGCTCCGTCAGAACATCCAGATGATCCCGGTCCATGGCGCTGCGGGATGGGGTTGGCGCGGGAACTGGGCCCAAACCGTCTTTGTCGTAGAGCGTTTGTAAGGTCTCGCGCATGGGCATTCCAGCGTCGGACAGATCGCTCGGCGTTTCCCAGAGCAGGTAATTAACATTCAGATTCCCGCCGCTCTGTTGTCGGAATCCTTCTATCCGTCGCCGGACGTTATCCGGATGCAGGCCCGACATGCCCAGACCGCCGAGCGCCCCCGCATTGCTGACCGCGGCGGCGAGCGCCGGGGTTGTTTTGTCACCCATCGGAGCCTGTAGGATTGGCCATTGCAATCCGAGCCGTTCGGTCAACGCATTTTGGGACCACATCGCATCTCTCCAATATTGGGTGAAGTCAGGCTGTTGGGCGCACTTTATCCCGTCAGACAATCATCCGCCAACGGCTCCAACGCTGCGAGATCCTGCAAGGCCAGAAAATTTGGGCGTGTCGGCGCCGTAATTGTGTTATCCGTCCGATTCGGGCTCCAGAACACCAATGTGCGGTTCCAGGGCGACATGTTGGGGGCGGAACCGTGCAAGGTGCAGCCGTGGAAGAAGTCGACGGAGCCGGCCGAGCCTTTGGGGGCGACGAGGCCGTGCTCACCAATGAGCCGGTCGATGGTCTCGTTGCTGTAAGGGCTGCCGACAGCGCCCTCCGCGAGGCGGCCATATTCGGGGATGCGGTCGAAGTTTTTGTCAGATGGGATCATGCCGAGCTAGTGGGTACCGGGGACGAACATGGTGGGGCCGTTGAATTCAGTCACATCGTCTAAGAATAGGGCCGCGTTGATGACGCGGGGCTCGGGCATGCCGCCATCCTCGAACCAAGTGCGGTAATCCTGGTGCCAGTGCCAGACCTCTCCGTCATGGGCGTTCTTTGTGTTGATCTTGAACTGATGCAGATAGACCGGCCCGCCGAGCACCTGCATTGCCGGCTCGATGATGCGGGAATAGCGGCTCAGTCGACGAAACAGATCGCTTGAATGGTGCGGCGCGATGGCGGAGCGAATGGAGGTGCTTTTTTGCTCTGTCAGGTTCTTTGGTCCTGGGCGCTCAAGGATATCCGGGAGTTCCGCGTTGAGCGATTCCACTTCCTCGCTGGAAAACAGACGTTCGACAAACAGGACGCCGTTACGCTCGAATTCTGCTAATTGTTCTGTCGTCCACTGCATGCTCGTTTTCCTTATCCAGACCCAACCGTCATTAACAAATTTTGCTTCGCCATTCACGCGAATCATCGTACATGCTGAGGCAATGAGTAGCGATATGTCTGAAGATACGAGTTTTACCCCGCGGGAGGGGACGGCCCACGTCATCGTTCTGGGTAACGAGAAAGGTGGGTCAGGAAAGTCGACCACTGCTATGCACATCGCCGTGCATCTGGTGCGCCAGGGATATCGTGTGGGATGCCTCGATCTGGATGCACGCCAAGGCACGTTGCGCCGATATATCAAGAATCGGCTCGATTATATCAAGGCGAATGGGTTTACCCTGGCCAGTCCGACATATGCGGTGATTGAGCGTGTGGAATTGGAGAGCCGATCCGAATCCGAGGCGCGTGAGAATACCATGCTGGACGCGTTTATTGGAGAGTTTCGCGCCAGTCATGATTTTCTCATCGTCGATACGCCGGGGAGCGACACCACGTTGTCGCGCCGCGCGATTGGGCATGCGGATACTTTGCTCACGCCAATGAATGACAGCTTCATCGATCTGGATATCCTCGGCCAAGTGGATGCTGATGGCTCCAAGGTCTTGCGGCTTAGTCATTTCGCGGAGGTCATTTGGGAGCAGCGCAAAACACGTGCAGCCCGGGGGAGTAAGGCCATCGACTGGATTGTGATGCGCAATCGGCTGGGCACGTTGGACAGTCACAACAACCGCTCGATGGAGCAGGCACTAAGTGAATTGTCGGAGCGTGTCGGCTTCCGGATTGTCCCTGGCTTGACAGAACGGGTCGTCTTTCGGGAATTGTTTCCAAAAGGGCTCACACTCCTCGATTTGCGCGATGTCGGCGACGACGTGAAGCTCAATATGTCGCATATCGCGGCGCGCCAGGAAGTGACCCAGTTGGTGACGGCGCTTGGGATCGAGGGGAATAGTGTTGCAAATTCTCCCGAGAACACTGGACGGACCGCCCCCTGATCCCTTTATAAAGGGGAATGGCAAAGTTACCGACATCCCCGAAGGACGACGTCTCGGCCTTTTTGAAGAAAGTTAAGGACGCGCCGGCGCCGACGTCCGGCAAGCCCGGTGAGCGTGGCCGCCTCGTCTTTGCGATGGATGCCACCGCGAGCCGCGAGCCGTCATGGGATCAAGCCTGTCAGATTCAGGGCGAAATGTTCAGCGAGACGGCGGCACTCGGTGGGTTGGAGGTGCAGCTTGTGTTCTATCGTGGCTTTGGCGAATGCCGGGCCAGCAAATGGGCACCCAATGCGACCGAACTATTACGCCTGATGACCGGTGTGCGATGCCGAGGTGGACAGACGCAAATCTCGAAAGTCCTCGATCACGCCAAGCGCGAAGCTGAAAAGCATCGCATCAACGCTCTCGTCTTTGTCGGCGACGCCGTGGAAGAGGATATCGACCGGGTGTGCCATAAAGCGGGCGAATTGGGTTTGCTGGGCGTGCCGATGTTCCTGTTTCATGAAGGTGGCGATCTGGTGGCCGAGCGGGGTTTCCGCGAATTGGCGCGATTGACCGGTGGCGCCTATAGCCGGTTCGATTCGGGTAGCGCGCAGCAACTCAAGGATCTACTGTCTGCGGTCGCGGTGTACGCGGCCGGCGGGCGCCGTGCCTTGCTCGAGTATGGCGAAGCGAAAGGTGGCAATGTCCTACGCCTTACCCATCAGGTTAGCGGTAAGAGTTAGCGAAGCATGGGCACAATAATCCTGGGCATCGCGCTACTAGTGGCGCTGGTTTTTTTTCTCCGCTGGTACGCGACCGCGCCGCCGAGTGACTTATTGAAGGTCCTGAAATGGGGCGGCCTGACGATCGGCGGATTGCTTGTCTTGTTCATGTTGCTCCGTGGCGGCTTTCAATTTCTGTGGATCGCGGCAGCCTTTCTCATCCCGTATCTTTTGCGGGGGCGCGGCGTGCGCGGCTGGG
>CAXAGK010000409.1:0-4023 GCA_963968305.1 uncultured Rickettsiales bacterium
GCAGGGAATTGATATAATCAAAGGAGATTTTCGCCTTGTCCGGGCCGTATTGTAGGAGCGCGTCCCCCGGAATACCCAACTTCGCCCCGATATCCGCAATTGGTTCCATCGTTGCTTCGCGGGCAATTTCAATGTCGCTCATCACCATCCCTATATCCTCCCATTCGCCGTTTCCGCCTGTTAACCGGCAGGACTCTGTTATGTAATCTTAGAGCGATTATCCGATATTGCAGCCCAAATCGCACATTTGTTACAATATGTTAATCTTTATGGTATGAAATATACCACGGAAAATTATTTAAATTCCAGGCGCAATCTCCGCCGCTAAATATTGTACTTAAACTCACGCCACAAAAAACGTGATCGAGCACGGGGTTGAAATTTTGGCCAAAACGATGTCACTATGAATTCATGGTAGCATCAGTCACAAATCCGGGCGCCTCGGCATCGAATGTTGCATCAGTGCAGCAGACGACGAGTCGTGCGGCGGGTGAGGTAAATGGCGCTTCCGGTTCTCGGCGAGAAATTGCCTTCACTGCGAAGTTTGGTCCTGATCCGGTTACCGGAAGTCCGCTCCAGATCATTACCGGTGACGATGTCCGTGCGGCGGAAACCAACGATCTGGAAAGATTGTCGGAAGCTAATCTAGGTCGCGTATCGTCGCAGAATTCCTTCCAAGCTCAATCGGCTCGCAGCGAACAAGAATTTGCCGCGGAGACGGAAGCAACAGGTTCCGACCAAGTGGCCCAGCAAACACTGTCTTCCAATCAGTCGTCTTTCACGCAGACCAGCGGTGTTGGCGTTTCAGATTCATCGCAACGGGGCAATTCGGTAGATCTTCAAATCTAGCCGTAGCGCACGCTTCCATATTTTAGAACTATACCGCTAACGCTGATGAGCGCTCCATTCGTCGCGCATTTTTTGCGCCGCCTGCATTGCCGCATCCCCGCCCCGTTTCCGCAAAATTTGAATGATTTTCTGCGCTTGCACGTCATCTTCGCTTAGCGACAGCCAGAATAATGCCTTTGCATCACTCCGCTCGACAAGCCAATCCTCGGTGAAAAGCATCCCCAAGCTTTTGTATGATTCGGTAATCCCCTGAAGCGCTGCCCGGCGATACCGGGCTACAGCCTGACTTCCATTCTCCATTACCCCTAGACCGTGCTCGTAGAGGTAGCCCAATTATACTGTGCTTCCGCCTAACCGGCCTCGGCCGCCGACGCATACCACCGCTCCGCCGCCGCGTAATTCTGCATCAATCCGCGGCCGTGATGATAGAACAAGGCGAACCTATAGCTTGCGAGCCGCATTCCCTGCTCTGCCGCCTTAGAGTACCACTGCGCCGCTGCCTTAAAGTCCGGCACACCCGAAACACCGCGCTCGTAGCGCAAGCCTAACAGACATTGAGCTTTCTTATCGCCCGCTTCAGCGGCACTAAGATATGAGGAGAGATGATCGCCTGACGCCGCCTGATCGGCACCCGCAACCATAGCACTGGCTAGAATTAAACTTATGAAACTGACGACTAGAAATGTCTGTAGCCAATAAAACCCGGTTACTTTTGGACAGGCTTGTAGGTCCAAACCGCCCGTCGTTCGTCGCCCGCGCGGGCCTTGTCGAAGCATTCCAATTCTACGAGTGTTTTGTAACAGTAGACTGGCTCCAACTGCGTCGGGTTATCGCGATCAAACCACGGACGTTTCAGCACTTTGGTTTCCGTCGGCGCATTTTCAGAATAGCGATCCTGGAACACCATGTCCAAAGTGCCGCAACCACTCACGAGCGATACCGCGCCGAACAACAAGATGAAAGGAAATAAGTGCCGCATGGGTAACTCCTTCGGAGCATAGGCATTCTCGGATTCGTGAAGAATTCTCACCTGAAAATCCGTGTACCCGCCAAACCATGCATATAGAGTGCCAATCAACAGACCAAACACAACAGGTAGCAAACCGATGCGAGTAGCCATCCTAGACGATTATCTGAATGTAGCGCGCGACCTCGGCGACTGGGGCGGGCTCGACGGTCGCGCGGACCTCACCGTGTTCGACAAAGCTTTTGCCAACGAAGTGGAGGCTGCGACGCAACTCGCCGGTTTTGAAATCATTGTTGGCATGCGGGAACGCACGCCTTTTCCCGCGAGTTTATTGTCTAAATTACCGGTGCTGAAACTCTTGATCACCACGGGGATGCGCAACCTTTCATTCGACCTGGATGCCGCCAAGGCGCAAGGCGTTACAGTCTGCGGTACAGGAGGTCTCGGGCAACCGACGGCAGAACTCGCCTGGGCCATTCTACTGGGTCTCGCCTGCCATATCCCGGCGCATGACAACGCCATGAAAAGCGGCGGTTGGCAGACTAGATTAAATGGCGACCTGCAGGGCAAGACGCTCGGCGTGCTCGGTCTCGGCAAACTCGGCGGCGCCGTCGCGACCGTCGGCAAAGCCTTCGGCATGAATGTCATCGCCTGGAGCCAAAACCTAAACGAGGAGCGAGCCGCCGAAATCGGAGTGGAGCGGGTCAAGAAAGACGCACTGATGGCGCAATCTGATTACATCTCCATCCACCTAATCCTAAGCGATCGGAGCCGGGGCCTGGTGGGCGCCGACGATCTCGCGCGTATGAAGCCGAGCGCCTATCTAGTGAACACGTCGCGGGGACCCATCGTCGACGAGGACGCCTTGCTCGATGCTCTGCGCAACAAACGCATCGCGGGCGCGGGCATAGACGTATACGAGACCGAGCCTTTGCCGTCAGACAACCCGTTCCGCGCGCTCGATAACGTGCTGCTCACGCCGCATATGGGTTATGTCGCCGAAAACAATATCGCGCATATGTATAGTCAAGCAGCAGAAGATATCGTTGCCTTCCTCGACGGTAATCCGGTCCGAGTTCTCAATGGCTAAACATCGGTAAGACAATATGAAACTCTGGTATCAAAGCGTCACCCGCAACGGGCGCTTTCCCGCCTATAATGCTGTCTTGCGCCGCGTGATTGACCGCGCCAAGGAGCCCGATACGATCGTCGAAATTCACGGCATCGAACGGCAAGGCGGCACCGGAGATCAGTATCGCTATCTCGCATTTCTGCAATCTGTTGAAATTCTAGAAAACGTCCATCGTGCCATCGAGGAAGGATTCGACGCTTTTCTGATTGGTAACATCGGCAATCCCGGTCTCCTCGAAGCGCGCGAAGTTGCAGATTTTCCGGTCCTCGGCCTCGGCGAGGCGTCGCTGCAAGTCATGCGGACCATGGGTGAAAATTTCGGCCTCATTACAATCAACGAGAAGTACAAACCGCGCCTCACGGATATGATCCGGCATTCCGATTCCGAACGCCGGCTCGTCGGCATGTTTCCAATGGATTTCCCGCGCATTTTCGACCTTGAAGATGCCTGCCGGGAAGAAGCCAATCGAGCGGAGCTGATTCAACGTTTCACCGCCGCGGGTGACGCCGCGAGCAGCGATGGTGCGGAGGTTCTATTGGCCGCGGGCGGTGTCGTCGTGGCCCTGCTGGCAGATAGCGGGATTGATCGGTTGAACGACGGCACGCCGGTGCTAAACGGTATTGCGGCACTGATCAAACAAGGCGAGGCTGCAGTTCGCCTGTCGCAGCAAATGAGCGGCAGCTACACCAGCAAACGCCTCGCCCATGCAACGCCATCGCAAAGCGAAATCGCCGGATTTCGGGAAGCCTATGGTGCCCGGGTATATCCAACCTTACCGGACGGCAAATAACGCTTCGTCGCTGCTGTAAGCCTACAGCTCGACCACGAGACGTCCACGCACTTGGCCGGAGAGGATCGATGACGCCGCTTCCGCCACACCTGAAAGACCAATCACCTCGGTCATTTCCTCAAGCTTGTCGTGCGGTAAGTCGCTGGCGATCCGATCCCAGACTCGGACCCGATTCTCAAATGGCTGCATCACTGAATCAATACCCAGCAGATTGACGCCGCGCAGCAAGAACGGAAGGACCGTCACTTCCAATTTTGGACCGCCCGCCAAACCACAAGCCGCGAC
>CAXAGK010000410.1:0-4019 GCA_963968305.1 uncultured Rickettsiales bacterium
ATCGTAAAGTGAGTCGGACCCAACAATTGCGGTAACAAAGGGCGGACTCTATCGATCCAGGCACACAACATTGGCCGGGTTTCCCGGGGGTCGATAATGTCATGTGCTGAGAAAGATTCGGCGCGCGGAAACGGCGACAATCTTGCCGCCATCATGTCCTCAAGCTCGCGGCGTTTTGCGTCTGGATCCTCAGCGGCTTCGATTTCACGACCGAATGCTACGGCGACACCACCTTCAAGCGGTAGGGCCCCCATCTCGGCAGACGGCCAAAGCAGTACATAAGCGTCATTTCCGTAATGAGCCGCTTGCGCCACGCCATATGATTTCTTCACGACGATAGATGCCCAGGGTACGCTGCAATCGGCGACCGCCAAAACTGTCGCCGTTCCAAACTTAATGGTGCCTTCTTTCTCGGCCTCACTACCGATCATAAACCCGGGCTCATCGACCAAGGCGACGATGGGGATATGGAATGTCTCGCATGTCTCGACGAATTTGCGGACTTTCTGAGCCCCGGCGGCCGTCATCGATCCTGCGTAATATCGGCAATCGTTACCGAAAATGCCGACAACTTGCCCGTTCAGCCGCGCATACCCGACGATTTGTCCCGGACCATAGCGCCGACCGAGTTCGAAGAAACTGTCATGGTCTACCACAAGGGAAATCAATTTCCGCATGTCGTAGGGCTTACGCCTATCCTTCGGAACTATCGTCGCAAGGTCGTCTTCGCACCGGTCTGCGGGATCACCGATGTCGTTATCTGGGGTTAATTCCCAGACATTTCTGGGCATATAACTGAGAAATCGACGAATCTGGGATAAAGCGTCGGTTTCGTCCTTCGCCATATTGTCCGCGACACCGTTTCTGGTATGGACGTCGGCACTGCCAAGCTCTTCCTTCGTGAGATTCTCCCCAAGCGCTCGGGCCACAACGGCTGGACCCGCGACCAACACTTGAGAATTCTCCCGCGTCATTACACAGAAATGCGATGATACCAGACGGGACGCTGGCAACCCTGCGACCGGCCCCAATGCCGCCGTTGCGACGGGTACCGTTCCCATGGTTCGCGCGACCGACCTGAACCGGGGGGCGTCGAACACCGGTGAGCCCACGGTTGCGGGCACGCCCTTCCCGCCTCCGGCGCCAGTTACGCTACCGCCACCGCCTTCGTGGAGGCGTATAATTGGCATTTTATACTTAAGTGCCAATTCTTCCGCATAGACGCTTTTGCGCAACCCCGCCGCATTCGGAGAACCACCTTTCAAGGTGAAGTCTTCTCCACCGACAATACAATCGCGCCCACCAACTTTTCCGAAACCTAAAACGAAGTTTGCAGGTAAAAATTCGGTCACATTACCGTCTTCGTCGCGATAGGCGCTTCCAGCGCCAATTCCCAATTCCTGAAAGGAATTATCATCCAAAAGCCCGTCGACCCGCTCCCGTATCGTCAATCGACCTTTTGCGTGTTGGCGTTCGACTCCTTCTTTCCCGCCCAAGGATTTCGCGAGCTCGCGTTTTCTGTGTACTTCGCGGATTTCAGTATCCCAGGACATCGTATGGCAACCGTTCTTTCAGTTGGTCAGGAGAAGCGCGGTCTGACTTTAGTCGCCGCGATATAGGGGAACCAGATGTTTTCGCCTCAATTTTCGAAGGACTCGGCAAAATAACGAAGACGCAGTATTGACCCGTCCCTACTAATACCCTGAATATCGCGCCGGACAAGAAAGGTTCGAAGAATCGGATGAGTGACGCGGATAAAAACTTCAAAAGACTGATCGCCATTGTCGCCGACGGCCACAGTTTAGATGAGGCTCAGGCGGCTGAAGCATTCAACATCGTCATGTCGGGGGAAGCGACACCGTCGCAAATTGCCGGGTTCCTGATGGCACTGCGCGTCCGCGGCGAAACGGTGAACGAAATTACTGGTGCGGCCCGCACTATGCGAGGAAAAATGCTGCCCGTTCACGCCCCCGCAGACGCCATGGATGTTGTCGGCACTGGTGGCGACGGAGTGGGAACTCAGAACATTTCGACGGCAACAGCGTTGGTCGTTGCCGGCTGCGGAATTCCCGTCGCAAAGCATGGGAATCGAGCCACTTCCTCCAAATCCGGCGCCGCCGACGTCTTGAGCGAGCTCGGGATCAATTTAGAAGCCGATATCGCTACGGTGGAACGTGCCATTTGCGAAGCTGGGATTGGATTTTTGTTGGCCCCCATCTATCACAGCGCAATGCGTTACGTTGGCCCAGCCCGGGTCGAGATGGGTGTGCGAACTATCTTTAATATTCTCGGACCTTTGGCCAACCCCGCCTCCGTTAAGCGCTTGTTGGTCGGCACTTTCGACCGCCGTTGGGTCGAACCGATGGCGCAAGTGCTCGGCAATTTGGGCGCAGAGCGGGCCTGGGTAGTCCATGGCGTGGATGGCCTGGACGAACTAACGACCACCGGTTCCTCATACGTCGCCGAATTGGCCGATGGAAGGGTAACAATGAAGGAAGTTTCGCCAAAAGATGCGGGTTTACCGATAGCGACGCTCGATGATTTGAAAGGCGGTACTCCCGCGGAGAACGCGGCTTCGATACGGGACCTCCTAGGCGGCAAGAAAGGTGCATTTCGGGATATCGTCCTGTTTGGCGCGTCGGCGGCCCTCTATATCGCGGGAAAAACACCGGAACTCGGCGACGGCGTCTCAGTCGCGGCAGCCGCCATTGACGACGGTAAGGCCGCGGCGGCACTGAAGAAACTCTCAGCCATCACGAGCGGCACATGAGCGATACACTCGCCCTAATTTGCGCGGATAAACGCGAACACATTGCACGCTGCCAAGACGAAATCTCGTTCACTGAGATCGAAAAGCGCGCTGAGAGTGCTCCCAGAATCCGCGGATTCGCGGATAGTCTCGTGGCAAAGGTCACCGCGGGCGGAACCGGCTTGATTGGGGAAATAAAGAAAGCTTCACCGAGCAAAGGTCTGATCCGGGAAGACTTCGCGCCCGCAGCCATCGCGAGAGCCTATGCGAACGGTGGCGCAACGTGTTTATCGGTATTGACCGATATCCCCTATTTCCAGGGACAGGACAACTATCTGACGGCTGCCCGCATGGCGACCAGCCTTCCAGTCCTGCGCAAGGATTTCATGCTTGATCCCTATCAAGTCTTCGAGGCCCGTGCGATCGGCGCAGATTGCATATTGTTAATCATGGCGGCACTAGAAGACAGAGTCGCGAACGAACTCGCTGGGCTCGCAACTGATCTTGGGATGGACGTGTTGATTGAAGTACACAATGCCGAGGAACTTGAACGCGCCAGCGGTATCAATTCCCGTATGCTCGGCATAAACAATCGTAATCTCAAAACGTTAGAGGTTGATATTGCAACGTCAGAAGAGCTAGCAGAACTGGCGCCAAAAGACCGAATTCTGGTCGCGGAAAGTGGATTGAACTCGCGCGAGGATCTCGACCGCATGGCTGCCGTCGGCGCTCATTGCGTTCTGGTGGGCGAATCCTTAATGCGTCAGGCGGATGTTACGATGGCCACCCGCGTCCTGCTAACGGGCGAAGCCTAATGAGCGACCTCACACATATAGACGCGCAGGGTAACGCGGTTATGGTGGATGTGACCGGCAAGGACGAGACCGAGCGCGTCGCGACGGCCATGGGATCGATATTGATGCAGCCCAAGACCCTCCGCGCCATTACAGGCGCGAAAATCAAAAAAGGTGATGTTCTCTCCATCGCACAATTGGCAGGCATAATGGGCGCAAAGCGAACGTCCGACCTCATTCCGTTATGCCATCCCCTTGCCCTCACCTCGTCAAAAGTCGAATTGACCGTCGACACGAATCGAAATGCCGTTGATATCACCGCGACCTGTAAGATCACCGGTAAGACCGGTGTTGAGATGGAAGCGTTGACCGCAGTCTCGGTCGCCGCATTGACGATTTACGATATGTGTAAAGCGATAGATCGCGGTATGCAGATCGCCGATATCCGCCTCCTCCACAAATCCGGCGGCAAGTCG
>CAXAGK010000411.1:0-3996 GCA_963968305.1 uncultured Rickettsiales bacterium
GCCGCCGTTCGACCAAATGCTTTTGAAGATACGCAGCAACCGTTCCCAATATAATTGTGAAGTACCAAGCCAGATCGATTTCACCCATCAGATGAAGGATCAGATCGGTAAGTAAGCCGCTGCTCGTCTGGCCCAGATAATGGGCGAAATAGAATGCCCCAAAAAGAAGGCCAAGATACCGGGTGCCAAAAATATCGACGGCTAAATACGAAACGAGCAACGCGGTACTCAACCATGCCAATCCGATCACGGTTAATAAAAATAAACCGGGTTGAAACGGCAGCGGCGCAAACACATACAGAATCATAGCAATCACTGATAGCAGATGTAGAGTAGCCACCGCTCTCTTGACTGGAAACATATGCCCAAACCAACCGGCTGAAATTAGGCTGAGATAGCTTATGAATCCGATAATTGCTGAAACCTTCAACGCTTCGTCAGAAGTTCCGGTCACATTTACCAATTGCAAATAGGTGGCGACGTATTCGGCAAAAAAACCAACCACGAAAACACTAGAAGCGAAGATCCAAAAATTCGAATTTTTGCTTATTTGGCCCCATGCTTCGGCCAATGACGGTCGTTCAACAGGATTTTCTGCCTCTGCCTTCCTAAAGGCGAATATCAATCCCACTCCCGATATAGCGAGCACCACGCCAAGCGAAAGGAATATAGAATTGGCATGATCTTCAAGAAGAGCGCTAACACGACTGGATGAAGGCCATAGAAAAAACTCCGCAGCCAAAGCAACAACAAAAACGGACATTAATGTGGTCAATCGGCGTCGCGCTGGAGAAAGGACGCCGACAATCGCCATAATCAATGGAAATCCGCTTGTACCTAGTCCCAATCCCACGAACAGCATCGAAATTTCGATCAAAACTGGTGATGTCGACACGAAAACACCCGTTAGACCCAGCAATACAATGGCCGCGCCGATCGCGAAGAATAGAGGCAGAGAAAATCGTACAGAAGCACATCCGGCCAGCAGCGTCCCGATAGCAATGCACAATGAATTGGACCACGTTAGCCGTGATACATCGCTTAGTTTCTCACCGATCCAGGAATAATTTCTCTCGCCGTACGAGAAATGCCCTTCAATCTCACCAGAGACGACCGTCTGCAAGGCAAATGAAGTCGCGAGTGCGACCGTTGCGGAGAGAAAGATGAAGCTCCTGTTATGGAATACCGACATCTCAAACTCCGGTCGTAAAATTCAATTAGAATAAAGCTGAGCTATGCCGCCCGCACCCACACAGCCGTGTCATGGAACACACCGCCGCCGCGGGGCGGGCCGGGATCGGCACTGATGAGAACGTTCACACCCTGCCCCTTGATGTGCGCCTTGTTCGGCCAGATACTTTCCACCACCACAACGCCGCGCTGCAACCCCTCAAACGTCACTGCGTGGAGTTCGATCTCTCCGAGATCGTTGCCCACGCTCACCACGTCCCCATCTTCGACGCCCATCGCTGCAAGATCGTCGGGGTGTAGTTTGATGGTCGGTCGCCCTTCACGCTTCTTACTAGTCGGGGTCTCGTTAAAGCTGCTGTTCAGATAGTTGCGCGCCGGGGCCGCCACCATGCGGAAGGGGTGTTTGTCGCTGGCTAGATCGATATTGGTGCAATAGCCCGGTAGCTCCGGCAACCCTTCGAAATCGACGCCGATATCTTTCCAATCCGGCTTGAAGCGGAACTTGCCGTCCGGATGGCCGAAACCGTTCTTGAAATGCATCTCGTCTTCGCTGAGGGAGCAATCGTGCCAGTGGTTCTCCCACAGCGTCTCCGCGTCCGGCAGACCGGATTTTTTGCACGTCTCGTCAATAATCTCCCAAGCGCTCATCTTGAAACCCGGATGATCGATGCCGAGCCGTTCGGCGAGCGCGCAGAGCACCTCGTGATTGGTGCGGCATTCGCCGGGCGCTTCGATGACCGGTTTGGTCACGCTGAAATAGACGTGGCCACCGCCGGTATACATGTCGTGATGCTCCAGGAACATCGTCGCCGGCAGCACGATATCGGCGTATTCCGCAGTCTCGGTCATGAATTGTTCGTGGACGACGAGGAACAGATCGTCGCGGCGAAACCCTGCCAACACCTTGTTCTGATCCGGGCACACACTCGCCGGATTGGTGTTTTGGACGAGCATCGCCTTGACCGGTGGCCCGCCCTGTAATTCGCCTTCCTCACCGAGCAGGATCGCGCCCAAGCGGCACATATCGAGCGAGCGGATTGTCGTGTCGCGCACGTCGAGCCCCATCACCAAGGTCCAATCGATCGGGTACATCCCGGCATTGCCATAGAGTGCGCCTGCACCCTTGTGCAACCACTTGCCAGTGATGACCGGTAAGCAGGTGACCGCGTGCATGTTGACCGCGCCATTGCGCGAACGCGCAAAGCCGTAGCCGACGCGCAGGAAAGCGCGGTCCGTCTTACCGTAGAGCGCCGCCAACTCCTCGATCTCCGCGACCGAAAGGCCGGTGATTTGTGCGGCCCATTGCGGTGTCTTGTCGCTCACATGGGCTTCGAGTTCCTCCGGCACATCAGCGTATTTCGCCATGTAGTCGCGGTTGGCATACCCGTCCCGGAACATGATATGCATCAGCGCCGTCGCCAACGCGCCGTCCGTTCCCGGGCGGATGATGTAGCCGTAATCGGCGGCTTGGACGCTCGGCGTCTTATATACGTCGATGACAACCAGCTTGGCGCCGCGATCCTTCCGAGCCTTCGAGATATGGGTCATCACATTGACTTGGGTTGAGACCGGATTGCCGCCCCAAACCACGATTAGGTCGGACTTGGCGATCTCGCGCGGATCGTTGCCGTGCTTGATCCCGTGCCCCGCATGCCAGCCGGAATCCGGTAGCGCGGTGCAAATCGTCGAGTATTGCCGTGTCGTCCTGTAGGCATGACGGAACCGGTCCAGCCCGTCCCGCATCACCAAGCCCATGGTCCCCGCGAAATGATAGGGCCAAATCGCTTCGGAGCCGAACTCCTCTTTTATTCCCTCGAATCGGGCGGCGATCTCGTCGAGTGCCTCGTCCCAGGTAATTTCCTCGAAGGCCTCGATCCCAACGCCCTTCTCACCGACGCGGCGCAATGGTTTCATCAGGCGTTCCGGATGATGGATACGCTCCGCATAGCGGGCGACCTTGGCGCAGACCACACCCGAGGTGTAGTCGTTGTCCTTAGCCCCGTGAACCCTGCCGATTTCCGTCTCGGAGAGTTTTTCAACCTCCAACAGACAGGTACTCGGGCAATCGTGAGGGCAAGTAGAATGGTGAATTTCGACCATGTATTGATACCGTGCGGGTCATCCATCGACAGGCTCAGGATGACGTCTGTTTGTCCGATTTAACACTCGTCATCCTGAGCCTGTCGATGGATGACCTGTTGTATGGATATTAACCCCGCCGCTTTGCCCCAACAAGCGGCGCTATCCCGTTGCCGCCGCGCGACGGTTCGCGCATAGTCTCCACATGTCCAAGATGAGAAATCTTCGCCGCCGCGAGTTCGCGATCGCCCTCACCGCTTCCGCCTCAATGTTGCCCTTCGCCGGATTGCCAGTATCGGCGGCGCCGGCTGCCATATCGAAGCGACCTATACCCGCCAGCGGAGAACTCATCCCTATCCTCGGCATGGGCACATCCTTCAATGTCGGTCCATCCGAGCGACTCCGCAAAGCTCGCGCACACGTCCTTCAAAGCTTCTTCGACCGCGGCGGCGCAGTGGTGGATTCCTCGCCCATGTATGGCTCATCCGAGGAAGTGATCGGCTATTGCCTGAAACGGGTGAGTGGACCGGACCGGATTTTCTCCGCGACAAAGGTCTGGACGCCGGTCGACGACCACGGGGTAGAGCAAATCGAAACCTCGGAACGGCTGTGGGGCGAGGCGCTGTTCGATCTGCTGCAGGTCCACAATCTGCTCAATTGGGAGACCCATCTAGAAACTCTCAAGTCGTGGAAAGCGAAAAAGCGCGTGCGCTATATCGGGATCAC
>CAXAGK010000412.1:0-3972 GCA_963968305.1 uncultured Rickettsiales bacterium
CCCAGGCCGGAACCCCGAGCGCACCCGCCAGATGGACGACCGACGTGTCGACAGATATCAACAGGTCCAATTGTTTCAGAATCGAGGCAGTGTCGGCAAAGTCGCGCATCCGTTCGCCGATATTGATGACCAATGCATCCGCGCCGAGGACCTTTGGTTGATCCGCACCGTCGCCTTTTTGCAAGCCAACGAACCGCATGTTCGTCAATTCCAACAACGGCAACATCGTCTCCAGAGAGATAGACCTGTTTCGGTTATTCTTATGCGTTGGCTTGCCGGCCCAAACGAGGCCGATGCGCGGCCCGTCGCTTGGCACTTGTAGCTTGGGTCCATCCGCAGGTGGCTGCAAATAAGGACCCTCGGAAGGGATCGTCGCCAAGCTTGTTTTGAACACCCGGGCCAGACTGAGCAACGCTATTTGATAATCGGCGCGCGCCACCGCCGTGCCTTGCTCCACCAACCCAATATTCTCGGAAAGCGGGCTATTGCGCACGAGGCGGATCAGCGGTGCTGGACACTCATAGACGACCCGACCGCCCCGCGCCGCCGCCATCGGCAAATACCGCAGGAACTGGATGGCGTCGCCGAAACCTTGTTCGGTATGAACCAACAGCGTTTTCCCGTCGAGCGCTTCGCCGTCCCAAGCTGGGATATCGCTATATCGGGGCGGACATTCGGGCAATTGCCATCGCCACTCATATTCCCGAAACCCAGTTTCCAGATCGCCCGCCACCAAATGGGTGAGCGCTCGATCCCAAAACATTTCGGACGATTTGAAACCTCGAAACTCCGCCTCGGCAAATCCGGCAATCGCCGTATCGAGATCACCCAAGTCACGCCGGACCAAGGCCAGATTGTAGTGAACCCGCCCGGCTTCCGGATCGACGGTCAGGGATTTCTCATGCGCGCGCGCGGCTTCATCATACTCACCGACGGCGCGCAGTGCGTTCCCTAAATTGGACCACGCGCCCGCATCTTGATCGTTGAGAGCCGTGCCCCGGCGAAGCGCGCTGGCGGCGGCGGCAAACTTGTCGGTCGCGCGCAACGCCACACCCAAATTATTCCACGCCGGCGCGTATCCCGGGAATTGTAAGACGAGATGACGATAGAGCTCTATCGCGCGCTCCATACGGCCCGCTTGATGCTGCTCGATCGCCTTCGCGAAAAGCTCGTTTAGGGTCGATGGTGCGGCCGAACTAGGGGCCGGTATTTTGAGTTCCCCCGCCATCAGCCGCGCGCCGGTTCAGGCCGCTTTCTTTTGCAAGTGACGCTTGATCAGCTCTTCCGCGATTTGGACTGTATTCAGCGCCGCGCCCTTTCGAAGATTGTCCGAGACAACCCACATCGCAAGACCGTTCTTGACCGTCGGATCGCGCCGAATACGACTGACATAGACATCATCCTCGGTGGCGCTTTCCTCCGGTGTGACATAGCCCTCGTCCACGCGTTTATCGACCACTACCACGCCGGGCGCCGCCGCGAGCGCCGCCCGGGCCGTCTCTTCATCGATCTCGTTCTCGAATTCGATATGAAGAGCCTCACCATGGCCGATGAAGACGGGCACCCGCACGCAAGTGGCAATCACGTCGATGGAAGGGTCGAGTATCTTCTTAGTCTCAACCACCATTTTCCATTCTTCTTTGGTCGACCCGTCATCCATGAACTTGTCGATATGTGGAATGACATTGAAAGCGATCCGCTTGGTAAACGTGTCGGTCTGGAGCGGGTCATTCACAAAAACAGCACGCGTCTGATTGAACAACTCGTCCATCCCCGCCCGACCTGCCCCGGAGACCGATTGATAGGTACTAACCACGACACGGCGAATTTTCGCAATGTCGTGGAGTGGCTTCAGGGCCACAACCATTTGGATGGTCGAACAATTCGGGTTGGCGATGATGTTGCGTTGGGCATAACCAGCGAGCGCTTCCGGATTGACCTCGGGCACCACCAAGGGCACGTCCGGATCCATACGAAAATGCGAGGTGTTGTCAATCACCACGCAACCCGCCGCCGCCGCTCGCGGCGCATGCTCGGCCGAGATCGCGCCGCCCGGAGAGAACAAGCCTAGGTCCACGCCTTTAAAATCGAAATTATTCAATACCTGCACGGTGAGAATATCGTCCTCTCCATAAGAAACTTCGCGGCCGAGGGACGCTTCGGATGCCAACGGAATAATCTCGTCCGCCGGAAAGTTTCGTTCGTGCAGAATATTCAAAATTTCGCGGCCCACATTGCCCGTGGCGCCGGCGACGGCAACTTTGTAACCCATGGCTTAATGCTCGTTCTAATTCAGGTCGTTGACTTATGGTTCTTAAAGTCAGATTGCAAGGAGAATTCCCTACCACTCCGACAAACAAAAACCGCGGCTCAATTTGGGCCGCGGTTTAGAAGTGCGGCTCACCCCCGGTTCGGGAGCGGCCTCACGCGTATATTTTGCGTTTAGCCGCCGGAGCCGGCTGTCGGTTTGGGCGTCATCGGAGTTTGCCCGCCGGTTGCATCAACCAGCTTCTGCGATGTGGTCGTGGCATGGCCACCGCCACACTCTCCCTTCGCGACCGCAGAGGTCGAGAAGGAAACTGTCGCTGCGAGGGCGAATATGGAAGCGAAAACTTTCAACATATCGCGATCCTCCAAAAAGGCTGAATCCGAATTGTAAGCGGATTCGACTGCGCGAAATAATAAAATTCGATCAGTCCGACAGCTCACCCAATTCCTTCAACAGAGCGTCGCCCATCTCCGTGGTCGATATGGCCTTGTCGCCGTCGCCCATGATATCGGCTGTCCGGATGCCGCTACGCAACACGTTCGCGACCGCTTGGTCGACCAAGTCGGCTTCCTCGCCGAGACCGAAGGAATAGCGCAACATCATGGAATAGCTGAGTAAACAGGCCAGCGGATTGGCTTTGCCCTCGCCCGCGATGTCCGGCGCACTACCGTGTACCGGCTCGTAGAGTGCGCGGCGTCGACCGGTCTCATCCATGGCGCCGAGCGAAGCGGAAGGCAGCATGCCGAGGGAACCCGTCAGCATCGCCGCACAATCCGACAAGATATCGCCGAACAGATTATCGGTGACGATGACATCGAATTGCTTCGGATTGCGCACCAACTGCATGGCGCAATTGTCCGCGTACATATGCTCGAGTGTAACATCTGCGTAAGACGTCTTATGCAGGTCGGTGACGATCTCCCGCCAGAAAACGCCGGATTCCATCACATTCGCCTTCTCGACCGAATGGACTTTGTTGCCTCGCTCGCGCGCCAACTCGAACCCGACTTCCGCGACGCGGCGGATTTCGTCTTCCGTATAGGTTTGCGTATCAAAGCCGCGGCGTTTTCCATCGGCCATAACCTCTACCCCGCGCGGCTCGCCAAAATAAATGCCGGAAGTCAGTTCGCGCACGATCATCATATCTAATCCGCGCACCACATCTTCCTTCAACGAGGATGCATCGAGCAATCCCTCGAAGGTCATCGCCGGGCGAAGGTTCGCGAACAAATCCATTTCCTTACGCAACCGCAGCAGACCTGCTTCCGGACGTTTGTCGCGGGGAGCATCGTCATATTGCGGACCACCGACGGAGCCGAACAGCACCGCGTCGACATCCATGGCCTTGGCCAGAGTCGCGTCGGTCAACGGCGTGCCGTGCTTGTCGTAAGCGGCACCACCGACCAGGTCTTCCTGTACGTCGAACCCGACCGCGCGCTTGTCACCGAACCATTCGACAACGCGTACGACTTGATCCATCACTTCAGGGCCGATTCCGTCACCCGGTAAAACCAAAAGCTTCTTATTCGCGGGCATGCGTGCCGCTCCCCATTACTATTCGTGCCTAAATGAAATGTCGCTGTGCTACCGGATCAGACGTTGGTGCCCCGCTCGACCCAATCCATCGCTTCCTTGCGCTTGCCTTCGAATGTGTTGATCGCATCGTCCTTCTGCAAGGTCAGGCCAATATCATCGAGCCCATT
>CAXAGK010000413.1:0-3955 GCA_963968305.1 uncultured Rickettsiales bacterium
GGGTTCATCCATGTGCGCAATATATCGTTGCCTCGAACACTCAACAAGCGAACCGCCCGAAAGGTTGCAAATTCTCCGGCATGCGGCATCCTAAGTCGATCCTTATCACCGGTGCGTCCAGCGGTATCGGGGAAGCGTTGGCCCGTCATTATGCCGGACCGTCGGTAACGCTTTTTCTGGCCGGACAAAATTCAGAGAGATTGTCCGATGTTGCTGGTGTCTGCGAAGAAGCTGGGGCATCGGTGTCCACGATTGTGCTCGATGTAACTGACCCGGCCCGCATGTCGAACTGGATATCCCAATCGGACCGACAGGTGCCTTTGGACATTATTATCGCGAATGCAGGTATCTCCGGCGGTACGTCGGGCGGTGTAGAGCCAGCTCATCAAACGCGTCGTATTTTCGACGTTAATTTGGACGGCGTCTTGAATACTGTGTTGCCGGGATTCGACGTCATGTCGCAGAGAGAACACGGGCAAATTGCCATTGTCTCGTCGCTTGCGGGATTCTTGCCACTACCGAGTGCTCCCGCCTACGGCGCCAGCAAAGCCGCCGTCCGGCATTTCGGAGAAGCGTTCCGGATATCGGCGTCGCAGCGGGGTGTGGCGGTTTCCGTCATCTGCCCTGGTTTCGTTCACAGCAGAATGACTGACGCGAACTCTTTTCCAATGCCGTTCATCATGACGGGTGAGAAAGCGGCTAGGATTATTGCGAAAGGTCTTCAGAAGAACCGAGCACGTATCGCATTTCCTTGGCCTCTGTATTTTGGCATTTGGTTGTTGGGCGGTATGTGCCCACCCGCCTTATTGCGGACTCTCTTGCGACGCCTCCCGGCCAAACCGGCGGCATCGGATGACAACGGCCTTTAGCGCTTCTTCTTCTTTTTCTGCAAACGGCGCCACCGTGCAACATTACGATTGTGTTCGGCCAACGTTTTAGCAAAGACGTGTCCGCCGGTCCCATCGGCTACGAAATAGAATTCGTCGCTGACCAAGGGGTTGAGGACGGCTGCGATGGCGCCCTTTCCCGGATTACAGATGGCGCCCGGCGGTAGAGCTGCGATGCGATAGGTGTTGTACGGCGTATCCGTCTCGAGGTCCCTGCGCGTCAAGACGCGACCAAGTGGATGTTCGCCCAAGGTAATACCGTAGACAACGGTCGGATCCGACTGCAGTCGCATTTTTTTACGCAAACGGTTGATGAAGACGGCTGCGACGCGCGGGCGTTCCACTCCGATCCCAGTCTCCTTCTCGACGATAGAGGCGAGAATCAGTGCCTGTTCCGGAGTGTCGAATGGGAGGTCGGGCGCACGCCCTTCCCAGAGAGAGCGGAGAGTATCGCGCATAGCGGCGTTCATTCGGCGCATTAACTCGGATCGCGTATAGTCGAATGCGTAGCTATATGTTTCCGGCAGTAAGCTGCCTTCCGTGGAGGAGGCAATGGTTCCGTGCAAGGCGGGCGTTTGATTCAGCAGGGCGGCGATTTCAAAAGAGCTCAGACCTTCAGGAATTGTGACCCGCCGCAAAACAATCTTTCCGGAAGTCAGCGTGGTCAAAACTTGGCGTGGGCTCATCGCCGCCTGGAAGTCGTATTCTCCGGCTTTAATCGTTCTGCCTTCGCCGGACAGACGGGTGCCCCAGATAAATATCTCCGGCCGGGCGATGATTCCGGCTTTGAGGAGAAGTGCCGCGATACGGTTGAGACTGGTGCCTTTGGGAATAACCAAACGACTCGTAGTCTCAAGCGGTCCCGGATTGTGAAAACCTTGATAAGCCCAATAGAAAATGCCGCCAGCGCAAATAATCGTGGCGAATAGTACAATGATAAGAATTCGCGCAACGCGCTTCATCTCGCGTCAGTCGACGGCGCTTAACACCAAACTGGCGTTGGTCCCGCCGAAACCGAAGGAGTTGGACATTGCATTGCGAACCGGACGCTCCTTCGCCACCTTGGCAACGAGGTCTATGTCGCAGCCCTCGGAAGGGTTTTCCAGATTCAAGGTCGGTGGCACAATTCCTTCCTCGATAGCTTTCATCGAGAAGATGGCTTCAACAGCGCCCGCCGCACCAAGCAAATGTCCGATGGCTGATTTCGTCGACGACATAGAAAGGTTATAGGCATGATCGCCGAACAGACGCTTCACCGCTCCCAACTCGATTTCATCGCCAAGTGGCGTCGATGTTCCATGCGCATTCACGTAATCGATTTCATCGGCATTAATGCCGGCACGTTTCAGGGCGGTCTTCATGGCTCGGAAACCGCCAGTGCCGTTGGGGGCCGGGGCGGTGATATGATAGGCATCGCCGGATAATCCGTAGCCTGTCACTTCCGCGTAAATCTTCGCGCCACGCGCTTTTGCGTGTTCAATTTCTTCCAAGACAACGACGCCGGCCCCTTCGCCCATGACAAAACCGTCGCGGCCGACATCCCATGGCCGGGAGGCGTGTTTCGGATCGTCGTTAAATCCGGTGGAAAGTGCCTTCGCGGCTGCAAAGCCAGCAATACCCATGCGGCAGATCGCCGCCTCCGCTCCACCGGCGACCATTACTTCGGCATCCTCGAACTGAATCATCCGTGTGGCGTCCCCAATGGCGTGAGCGCCGGTGGCGCAAGCCGTGACGACGGAATGATTCGGGCCGCAGAATCCATGTCGGATCGATACGTGGCCCGACGCCAGATTGATTAAATTGGCTGGAATGAAAAACGGGCTGACACGGCGAGGACCTCGTTCGTGCAGCGTCACCGAGGTCTCGGAGATGCCGGGAAGGCCGCCAATGCCGGAGCCGATCAGAACACCAGTGCGTTCCCGGCTTTCGTCATCGGTAGCTACCCATCCAGAGTCTTTGATGGCCTCTTCCGCCGCCGCAATAGCGAAAGCGATGAAAGGGTCCATTTTCCGCTGATCTTTGCGGTCGACCCAGTCATCGACATGATAGTCGCCATTAGCAGTTTCGCCCACGGGTACGTGTCCGGCAATTTGACACGCCAGATCACTCGCGTCGAAAGATTGGATCGACGAGATGCCACTGTCTCCCGCAAGTAATCGGCGCCAAACGTGGCTGACGCCGATTCCCAGAGGCGAGACAACTCCCATTCCGGTTACGACGATTCGCCTCATCGCAACGATGCTTTCCGTGATGTGTCAGAGACGACGGCTAAATTAGCCGTCGTCGCTTTCGATGAAGCTAATAGCGTCCTTGATCGTCAAAATCTTTTCCGCGGCGTCATCCGGAATTTCACAACCGAACTCTTCCTCGAACGCCATGACCAGCTCGACCGTGTCGAGACTGTCCGCGCCAAGATCGTCGATAAAACTGGCATTATCGGAAACTTTTCCCTCATCAACGCCAAGATGCTCGATGACGATTTTCTTAACGCGATCCGCAACGTCACTCATGTTCTAAAACCTTCCCAATGTATGAGCGTAGTCTCGATATGCCGTCTTGCTTGCGGTTCCCTACTACTCCCCCGCGCGACGGCGGCGTTTCGTAACACACTTTCAACTGGGTGACCAGCGCCTGAGACGGCGATATCGACGGCTACTAAATCATGGCCATTCCGCCATTAATATGAAGGGTTTGCCCGGTCACATAGGCGGCTTCTTCACTCGCCAAGTAGAGCGTTCCCGCGGCAATTTCCTCCGATTCGCCCAGCCTTCTGGCTGGGACAATTTCAAGGATTCGTTTCTTTTGGTCATCGGACAAGACGTCGGTCATTGCCGTGATGATCATGCCTGGTGCCACGCAATTCACCGTAATGCCCCGGCTCGCAACTTCTTGCGCCATGGATTTGGACATGCCGATCAGGCCGGCTTTGGAGGCGGCGTAGTTCGCCTGCCCCGGATTGCCGGTCACGCCGACGACCGAAGCGATGTTAATAATGCGACCCCAGCGGCGTTTCATCATGCCACGCATGACACCGCGCGATAGGCGGAAGGCGGCGGTCAGATTAACGT
>CAXAGK010000414.1:0-3942 GCA_963968305.1 uncultured Rickettsiales bacterium
ACCAACCGTTTACACGATCCCAGCGTCCGATAATGGTACTGTCTTCCAACACTTCATAATGGCTATACCCCGCCGCTGTAATACAAGCATGATTCGGTAAGATTCTTACTTGCGAGCCAATCGGCAATGCATCGAACTGCGCTGGATCGGAGACAGGGACGATCCCATGCTCCTGACTTACGGCGTCGACAACAAGGCCGTCGAAAGGCTCTAAAGTATCGGCATTGCACACCTCGCCATAACCGACTTCCGGATGCTCGTCATGGGCGCTGATGTCCTTGGAGAGGGCCAAGGCGCCAGTATCGAGGAGAATATGGCCGTTGTGGCGGTTGTGCCCGATAACACTGGCCAAAACTGAGAGGGCCAAGCCGTCACGTTCGCAAGCGCCGACGGACAATTGCTTCAGATCGTTGAAGACGAAAACACCGGGGCGCATTTCGGTAATACCGTCCAGATTTTCAGCGTGGACGGCGGTCGGCGTGGAGCCGGCGCTGACAATGGGGCAGGGCAGGCCTTCCGTTTGCAGCCGCTCGGCTGCACCTGTGATTATACGGCGCTCTTGTTCCGCGACGCTTTTGATTTCATCAATTGTTTTGCATCCATAAGAGTGGCCCGCATGGGTTAGGACCCCCATTAAGGTCATGTTTTCCCCATTGTGAATTGCGCGGGCAATTTCCAAGAATTCCGGGCCGTTGGGCAGCACCCCCGCGCGGCCTTCGCCGCTATCCACTTCTACCAATACCCTGAAATGTTTCCGGCTCTTGGATGGATAGTCAGCTATGGACCGGACCGCTTCGATATTGTCGGTAATGATTTTGATATCCGCGCCCGCCTTCGAAAGCGCGGCCACACGTGCGAGTCTCCCGGCAGCGATACCGACGGCGTAGAGAATGTCGCGGAATCCATGCTCAAAGAAGTACTCCGCTTCGGCTAGGGTCGAAACGGTGATGCCACCGGGCTGACCGGATGTAGCAAGCCGCGCCACTTCCGCCGATTTCGCTGTTTTCAAGTGGGGTCTGAGTCCCACGCCATGTCCCCGCATCCTTGCATGCATATCGTCCAGGTTGCGTTGCAGCGCCGATTTGTCGAGGATTAGCGCTGGAGTAGAGAGGTTGGCGAATGGCACCGGCTTTCTCCGAATTGTTCAGTCGATGGATATTCACAACAAGTTTGCTTGTGGCCAAGGGCAAATCGCCTCATGTAACGCTCACCGCTTGCAAAATGCCGGGAAACTGTAATTCTGCTGGTTAAATTGCCGCTATTGGGCGGCCATCAATAGGAACATCGACATGAGTGAAAATGTCTTGGCCTTTCCAAAGGGAAGCGCCGGCGAAGTCCTTAAGACGACCCGTTTCCGCGAAATGCTGACCTCTCCGGAGACCAGCTTTGTCATGGAGGCGCATAACGGGCTCTCCGCCAAGATTGTGGAAGAAACCGGATTCGAGGGTGTTTGGGCCTCTGGTCTCTCGATGTCGGCGGCTCTCGGTGTGCGGGATAGCAACGAGGCATCTTGGACCCAAGTCCTGGAAGTCCTTGAATTCATGGCGGATGCGACCACGATCCCGATCCTGGTCGATGCGGATACCGGCTATGGCAATTTCAATAACTTCCGTCGTCTGGTGAACAAGCTGATCCAACGGGACATCGCTGCCGTCTGTATCGAGGACAAGCTCTTCCCGAAGACGAATTCCTTTTTGGGGCAGAACCAGCCGCTGGCCGACGTCGACGAGTTTTGCGGCAAGATCAAGGCCGGTAAGGATGCGCAAGCGGACGATAGCTTTAGCGTCGTGGCGCGTGTTGAAGCGTTGATCGCGGGCTGGGGTTTGAAAGAGGCATTGCGCCGTGCCGAGGCCTATCATGAGGCGGGTGCGGATGCGATCCTGATCCATTCGAAGGAATCCGTCGCCGATGAGATTTTAGCATTTACAAAGGAATGGGCGAATCGCTCGCCGGTCGTGATCGTCCCGACGAAATACTATGGGACGCCGACGCAACATTTCCGCGACGCCGGTGTGAACCTCATCATTTGGGCTAACCATAATATGCGTGCGGCGATTTCTGCCATGCGCGAGACCAGCCAGCAGATATTCGAGAATCAGAACTTAGTTTGGGCGGAAGAAAATGTCGCCCGGCTCGGAGATGTCTTCGTAATCGCCGGTAATGAGGAACTGTCCGAAGCGGAAGATCGCTACTTGGCGAAACGGGCGGAGACGAAAGCGGTGATCCTGGCCGCAACTCGAGGCAGCAAGCTCGAGGATCTGACCGTGGACCGGCCGAAATGTATGGTTGATGTGCGGGGCAAACCGCTTCTGCATAGACTCGTCGGATCATTCAACGATGCAGGTGTTCGCGAATTGACGGTGGTGACTGGATATAAGGCAGACACAGTCAATTTCCCCGGGATCAATACCGCGGAGAATACCGATTTCGAGACGACTGGCGAAGTTGCTTCACTCGCCTGCTCGATGGACGCCCTGCAGGGCGAGTGTGTTGTGAGCTACGGCGACATCATGTTCCGTAGTCACGTGCTTAATCAATTGCTCGATTGCGAGGCGGATATTGCCGTCGTAGTCGATGCGAATTGGAAGCAGGAGCGGGCTGAAACAACGAAGCGGACGGTGGATTTAGCGGCTTGCAGCCACGCCTATACGGGTGATTATTTCGATGATGAAGTATCCGAACTGACCCGTCTCGACAGTGCCATGAACGAAGCTGATGCGAATGGCGAATGGATCGGTTTGGCAAAGTTCAGCGCGAAAGGGAGTGAACTCCTACGTGCCGAATTGGACAATATGAAATCGGACGGTAGCCTCGGGAAGGCGAGCATGAACGATCTGTTTAATCGTTTGATCGACAGCGGTGCCAAGCCGCAGGTTGTCTACATTACCGGAAACTGGTTGGACGTGAACGACGCCTTTGATTTAGCGCGCGCGCGTAACTTCTAAACCATGATTCAAGCTGATACGCTTCTCTCTGCGGCCAAGGCGCGGGGCTTTGATTTCTTTACCGGTGTCCCGTGCTCGTTCCTTACGCCGATCATCAACCGGGTCATTAGCGACCGTGAGACGTCTTATGTTGGTGCGGCTAGCGAAGGTGA
The DNA here is from genome assembly GCA_963968305.1 of uncultured Rickettsiales bacterium. Classification (GTDB taxonomy): domain Bacteria; phylum Pseudomonadota; class Alphaproteobacteria; order UBA8366; family UBA8366; genus UBA6544. The sequence continues at coordinate 3,098 of CAXAGK010000414.1, forward strand.
GGCAGTAGCGATCGCGTCTGGTGCTTGGCTCGCGGGTAAAGAGACAGTCGTGATGTGCCAGAATTCCGGTCTCGGCAACACGATCAACCCGCTGACATCACTCAATCATCCGTTCCGAATTCCGACCTTAATGTTCGTGACGTGGCGGGGGCAGCCGGGGCTCGGAGATGAACCGCAACATGAATTGATGGGCGAGATTACAGACGTGTTGATCCGCGATATCGGCGTTGGCTGTAGCCATTTACCGGATGAAGAAGGGGATGTTGGTCCCGCGTTGGATGCAGCACAGGCTGCGATGATGGAAAACGATCTGCCCTATGCGTTTATCGTCGCAAAGGGAACCGTTGCGGACGCGGATTTGGATCAAGCCGATCTTGTGGCACCGCCTATGGGAGACTATTCGGATTTACGTAAAGGCGGCATACGGGCAACTCGCTATCAAACGCTGGAACGGGTCGTCGACATAGCCCCTGAGTCGGCGGCGATGATAGCGACGACCGGTAAATGCGGGCGCGAATTGTTCACCATCGCGGATCGTGATCAACACCTCTATCAAGTGGGCTCTATGGGGTGCGCGAGCGCGATGGGGTTGGGTGTCGCCCTTAATGTTGACCGACCGGTAGTTGTTCTCGATGGCGACGGTGCGGCGTTGATGAAAATGGGTTCCTTCGCGACCATCGGAGCTCAAGCACCGAAGAATTTGGTCCATGTGATTCTCGACAACGGCGTTCACGATTCAACGGGCGGACAGGCGACAGTGTCACCTATTGTCGATTTCGCGCGTGTCGCGTTGGCATGTGGATACCGTACGGGAACAGTGATTGACGATTTGGATGGTTTCGATC
>CAXAGK010000415.1:0-3930 GCA_963968305.1 uncultured Rickettsiales bacterium
CGCACGCGCCGCAGGATCGTTGACGGTATCGGCGGCGCGGTGGCGGGCACGGTCCAGGAAAAAGCCCCGGAAGTATTAGCGGCGCATGTGAAGGGGCTCGGTGGTCATCCCGATTCCACCTTGATCAACTTCGCTGAAAAGACCTCGCCGGTACATGCGGCATATGTCAACGGCGCCTCAATGCATGTGCTCGATTTTGAGCCCATGTGGCAACCCGCCAACCATCAGGTCTCCACGACACTGCCGGCGGTCCTCGCCATCTCAGAGCTGCGTGGATCGAACGGCCGCGAGGGCCTCACCGCCATGGTCAAGGGAATTGAGATCATGGGCTGGATCCGCGAGGCCTCCCAGCAGAGCGATATCAAGACCGTCCGATTTCACCCACCCGGACTTGTCGGCCCGTTAGGTTCGGCCGTCGCGGCGAGCCATCTGTTGGGGCTCGATGTCGAAAAGCTACGCTGCGCGATCGGCATCGTTTCCTCCCGGGTCGGAAGCATTCTCGCCAATGTGGGCACCATGTCGAAATCAATCAATTGCGGCCATGCGGTCGGCGAAGGTGTCGATGCCGCCTTATTGGCGGAACGCGGCTTTACCGCCAACCCTGATGTAATCGAACACCCGCGCGGGTATGTAGAGAGCTATTTCGACAGTCGCTTCAACATCGATGAATTGCTCAATTACGGCCCACCCTTCCGTGTCGCGACGCCCGGCTTCGCGATCAAAATGTTCCCGAGCCAATTCGGCACCCATTACGTGATCACCGCGGGGCTAGAGCTGCGCGAAAAGATTGGTGATCCCACACGCATAAAGCGGGTCAAACTGACGACGCCAATGATGGCCTATATCGACCGCCCTTATCCGGAAGACGGATTGGACGGCAAATTCAGCTGGCAATACACCACTGCCTGCGCATTGCTGGACGGCAAAGTCGTTATGAATAGCTTCACCAACAAGCGCCGCTTCGCACCAGATATGGATGGCATGCTTGGCCGAATCGACGTGGAAATGCACGACGATATCACCGGTAATTTCGACGAGATGTATGTCATCGCGGAAGCAACTTTGGACGACGGCAGCACGGTCACCGCCAGATGCGACGGGCCACGCGGCAAATGGGGAACGCCGCCGATCCTGGAAGAAGACCATTTAGTGAAGGTCCGCGACTGTCTTTCACTCAAATACGAAGAGAATGAGCGGGAGGAAATCATCGCGCTTGCGAGCAAGTTCGACGAGCTTTCGGCGGATCAAATCAAAAACTTGATGGGTAAACTCGCCGGATAAACACCGGTGCCAACACACAAACTCGGGAAGAATGAATATGGGCGAAAAGAAACTGGGCTTCATCGGCGTCGGTGCCATGGGCGGACCGATGGCGGGACGACTCGTCGATGCCGGGTACGCGCTGACGATCTGCGACGTGAACGACGATGCCGCGAATGCTTTGGTCGCCAAGGGTGCTACCCGCGTGCAAACACCGAAAGAAGTCGCGGATAAGGAAGAGACTGTCATCGTCAGCCTGCCGACACCAGACGTGGTCCACCATGTGGCGCTTGGCGAAAATGGCCTGGTCGGCGGAACGGCTATTAAGGATTACGTGGATCTTTCGACCACCGGCTCCGTCATGGCTATCAAGGTTGCCGAAGGCCTAGAGGCCATGGACATCAACGTATTGGATTGTCCGGTCAGCGGCGGCGTGCGCGGTGCGGAAGTCGGCTCCCTCGCCTTGATGATGTCAGGCCCGCAAGACCTCGCGGATCGCATGAAACCGGCCCTGGAGAATATCGGTCGCAACCTGTTCTTCATCGGTGAGACCCGGGGTGCCGGGCAAACCATGAAACTTACCAACAATTTTCTCTCAGCCATCGCCAATGTCGCGACGGGAGAAGCGGTCACGCTCGGCGTTAAGGCCGGCCTCGATCCCGCCGTGATGCTGGACGTCCTGAACGCCAGCTCCGGACGAAACAGCGCTACGGAAGACAAGTTTCCGAAATCCGTCCTCACCGGCACTTACGACAAAAGCATGGCGCAACGCCTGCTGTTAAAGGATGTCCGGTTGTGTACAGAGGAAGCAGAAGCGCTAGGTGTGCCCATGTGGATGGGCTCTGCCGTGCGGCAATTCCTCACCTTCGCTGTTGGTCAAGGTACAGGCGAAGAGCCAAGCATCGCTCTCGTCAAATACTATGAAGAGTGGGCAGGCGTTAAAATCGCGAAAGATAGTTAGTCGACACGGGTATGATGAACTTAATACGAAACGCATTTTGGAATCTTTAGACATGACCGACGAGAAAGTTCTCCTCAGCGAAGATCGCGAAAATATCCGGCTCCTTATCTTGAATCGGCCCGACAAACTCAACGCAATGAACGAGGCATTGATCCACGACCTGGTCGCCGCCATCGACACCGCGCATGCGGATGACGGCATCGCTGCTATCGTCATGACCGGCGGCGCCCGTGCCTTCTCGGCTGGCGCGGATATCAAGGAAGCGGCCACCCGCAAAGGCGACAGCCCGGAGGCGGCAAGACGTCGCGCAGCATCTCACCGCTCAATTTACCAACTGGGCGCCCGTACGGACAAACCGGTCATTGCGGCGGTTCAAGGATATGTTCTCGGTGGCGGCTGCAATCTGGCGATTGCATCCGACATGGTCGTCGCCGGTGAGAACGCGATCTTCGGATACCCCGAAGTCAAACGTGGATTGGCCGCGACTATGGTGACTCCAGGCCTCGTCCACCGCATCGGACCGAAAGCCGCCTTCGAAATGTTGACACTGGCGGAAAATATTTCAGCGGAGAAAGCCCTGAGTTTCGGCATGATCAATCGCATCGTTGCGGATGGCGACGTCATCGACGAAGCCGTTGCGATGGCGCAAGCGTTGGCTGCGTTCGACCAGCGCGCTATCCGAACGACGAAACGGGTCTTTCTGAAATCGACCGAGCTGTCTTTGGAGCAATCACTCGACGCCGCCGCCGAGGCGATGTTGCAACTTCGGGCACTGGATTAATGCAATTAAACCCCTTGAAGCACAGGGTAACAATTTGCAGTTTATTTTTTAATATATATAAGTACTATTAGTTATTAAATCCCATGGTATCATATGCTTAGAGAGCGATTTTGACTTATAGGTTATAAATCATAATTAATACCATGATACCAACTTGACATAAACGTCACTTCGCTAGCCTTATCACGTCACTCTGCAAATAGCACGGGGTTGGGGAATATTGATTAAATCGTCCGAACCAGGTCTGGTTCAGAATTTATCTGACGGCAGCGTCAACGCGGGCCCGCAAAAAAAATATTTCTGGAAAACGAAGCCAAGCAATTCATCAAAAGTTTGCCGTCGACCTCTCCCCTTCGAATTGCCCACGAATACTGGTTGTCTCTGTCAAAAGTGCTAGACAAGTTTTCGGACCACCAAGATATCGATCCCATTGAGATCGGTTCCAAGGTATTGCCCCACATTGTATTGATCGACGTCGAAACCGGAGAACCAATTCGCGATCGCTACGGATTAGTCGGTAGCTATGTCGAGGATATATTCGGCGCTAACTATGCCGGGCAATATCTTGACGAGTTGGCTCTGGGGTCCACACTCGAAACCGTTTCTTCGTTATACGCGGCGGTTGGCGATAAGGGTCATATCGCGATCTTGGATGGCGCGTTTATCAGCCGAACACAAACAGCGTTCGGTGTCAGCCGCATCGCGATGCCACTCGCGGTTGGAAGCAATCCCATCGGGGCCTTGTTCTGTGCGTGCGAGAAACAGGAAACGAGCTGAACTTCAAACCCGTAGTTCTACTGCCGGACTATTCGCGTTCTATCTAAAATGATACGGTGCTTACCGAAGCATTATTACCCAAATTCGCCTATCTTGCAGTCTATTCCAACACGGATTGCAGATATGGCCAGCAACGCGAAATTCGCAACAA
>CAXAGK010000416.1:0-3910 GCA_963968305.1 uncultured Rickettsiales bacterium
CCAAGAATTTGGCTTGATCTTTAACAGCGGCTTTAATTGCTCTGACTCAATTTCCTTAATCCGAGACGTCGCCTCAATCTTACCGAATTTGTATCGATACCCTTCATCAACAGTATATGTGACGAAAAAATTCTTCTGATCGGCCGTAAGCTCCGCGACTGCAGAAACAACACGAAAATCGGCAAAGCCGTTCTCTAGGTAATGCCGCCTCAGTAATTCACGGTCAAAGGTTAATCGATCCGGATCATAGGTATCGGCACTCGAAAAGAATCGATACCATCGATCCTCCTTAGTTTGAATGACGCCGCGCAGACCATCATCCGCAAAGAACCTATTTCCAACAAAAACGATCCGTGAAACCGAAGTTTCTTTTCCTTCATTAATTTCGAAGACAAGATCGACGCGATTCTGCGGTAATTGAATAACCTTTGGTTCAATTTTCGTCGCGAAATGACCGCTACGCCGATAGAGTTCCAATAATCGCTTTACATCCCCTAGAACTCGCTTTCGGGTAAAGACGATGCGCGGACGCAACTGAACTTCCGACCTCAGGATATCGTCATCTATTTCGCTATTTTGTTCGAAGGCTATCTTATTAATAATAGGATTTTCAACGACTTGAATGACAATTTCGGAACCTTGCCGACGAATCGTTACATCAGCAAACAATCCGGTCGCAAACAGAGTTTTCAACGAGTCATTGATCTTGCGGTTACTGAAATGCTCACCTGCTTTTAAGGTCATATAGGACCTTACCGTGTCAGGCTCGATCCGTTGTGTGCCTTCGACTATTACTTCGGAAACTTTAACGCCATCAGTACTGACCCGCGGCCCGATATTTCGTGGCGGCGACACTGGCGCCGTTCCGCCTCGCGGCGTCGGTGGGACAATTGTAGGCACTCTGCTCGTCTGTGCCGACGCGAATGGTCCATAAATCGTCACAGAAACTGCGATGAGCATGAGCAGGAATGAAACGCTTGAACGCAAAAAAGCCCCCACAATCTTTCGGTAGTCGCCGCAAATCAAAGTGTCGGTAATTTCATAGAAATTAGAGGTTTATCAGATCATTTACAGTAACGAATACCATAAGCGAAATAACTAGCGCCAGTCCGATTCTTAGACCTATTTCCTGTGCACGTTCGCCAAGTGGACGCCCCAAGACAGTTTCAAACGCATAAAACAGTAAGTGGCCACCGTCCAACATGGGAATTGGAAACAGGTTAAGTAAACCAAGATTGATTGAGAGCAATGCTATTAGCCACAAGAGAGAATCAGGACTGACCTGTGCAAAATCATGCGAAATTTGAGCGATCTTGATCGGACCGCCCAACTCCTTTGTATCACGTTGCCCGGAAATCACCTGCCCTACCGCCTTCAAGGTTCCAACGCTCAAATGGCCGGTTTCCAAAATCGATCGCCAAATTGCGGTAATCGGGTCATGTTGAATGTAATCTCGTCCCTTACTCGAGACGCCTAACATACCAATGCGGTGAACGTTCCCCGATCTATCTTTTCGTTCGACAATATCAGGCTTCGCGACCAGATCTACGTCGCTGCCGTCACGATCGACCGAAATAGACAGCGCCTCGTTGATATTAAGAACGACGATTTGCTGCACGTCTTCGAACCGCTCAATCTCAAGACCGTTTATCTCAACGAATATATCGCCTGTTTCCAGTCCCGCGCGTTCAGCCGCACTATCCGGATGCACTTTGCCAATTTCTGGGGACGTAAACGGTTGCCCAACGAAGATGAACAATAAGGCGAAGATAACAATCGCCAGCAGGAAGTTTGCGGCGGGACCGGCAAACACAATTGCCGCTCTTTGCCCGATAGATTTCTTGTGAAACGCAACACCCTCTTCTTCCGGTGTCATTCGTGCCTGTTCCACATCACCGGGCGTTGTGTTTTCTCCAAACATTTTTACGTAGCCACCAAGCGGAACGGCGCTGAACTTCCAACGGGTACCTGATTTATCCGTACGACCGAACAATTCCGGACCAAACCCCACTGAAAACACTTCCACCCGGACACCGTTGTAGCGGGCGACAAGGTAGTGCCCGAGCTCATGAAAAAACACCAATACCGTTAGAACAACGAGAAATGGGATCGCATAATCGAGAATTGTCGTCAGATATTCCATATTGGCTCGCCGTTAGGGGCTCAAATTACGAACGCGTATATTTCTTACTGACCAATTCAGAAGTTGTTTTCCGCGCGACATCATCAAGATAGAAGACGTCATCAATTGAGGACAGTGGTCCGTAATTAATGTCGCTCATCGAATCTTCAACCACCGAGGCAATGTCTAGAAATCCAATTTGCTCAGATAGGAACGCCGCAACGGCAATTTCATTTGCCGCATTCAGAATTGTGGCCGCGGACCCTCCGGCCTTAAGTGCTTCTCTCGCGAGACGAAGCGCCGGAAACCGCTCCGGGTCAGGTGCTTCGAATTCAAGAGATCCAATTTCCCCAAGATCGAGGCGCTTCGAAGGTGTACCCATGCGAGAGGGCCACGCCAACGTATAGGCAATAGGCGTTCTCATATCCGGAGTGCCAAGTTGTGCGAGAACTGATCCGTCTACATAGGAAACCATGCTGTGTATAACCGATTGCGGGTGTACTATAACTTCGATACGTTCTTCAGGAATTCTAAAAATATGATGTGCTTCAATGACTTCCAGGCCTTTGTTCATCATTGTCGCCGAATCAACGGAAATTTTCGCACCCATGTCCCAATTAGGATGAGCCACAGCTTGTGACGGTGTTACCAAACGCATATCTTCACGGCTGTGATTCCTAAACGGGCCGCCGGAAGCCGTTAGGATTAGTTTTTCAATGCCTTCAATTCGCTCAAAATCAAATACTTGATAGATGGCGTTATGTTCCGAATCGACTGGCAGCAGCCGAGCGTTTCGACGGCTCATTTCAGCCATCAATAGTTCGCCGGCGCAAACAAGGCATTCCTTATTCGCGAGCGCAACGGTCGCCCCTCGCTGAACGGCCCGGAGTGTCGGCTTCAGGCCCGCTGCACCTACAATCGCCGCCATGACCCACTCAGCATCACAGTCCGCTGCGTCCCCAATGCCTCCTTCGCCGGCACCGACTTCAATTCCCGTACCGCTTAATGCTTGCTTGAGTGCCCCATAATGGCGTTCGTCGCCAATCGCAACAAAATCCGGCCGCAAATCGATGGCTTGTTTCGCCAATAATTCGACATTCTGATTCGCAGTTAGCGCAACGACTTTAAAGTTGCCGCGGTCTCGTTCCAGCAGATCGATTGTCTGACATCCGACAGAGCCTGTAGAGCCCAAGATCGTAACAGACTTCCGTGCCGCCGATGGTAGTACGACAGTACGTTCTTCCGTAGTCACGGCCAAGCGAAAGGCCCCCCTTTATCCATTAAAGTTATTAGCGCTACGAGAGGCACTGCGGTCAAGTACCCATCAACACGATCCAGAATACCACCGTGGCCAGGAATCAAGTTTCCGCTGTCCTTAGCACCGCGCTTTCGCTTGATCCACGATTCCAACAGGTCGCCTAATTGCGCGACCGGCGCGAGTATAACACTTAAAATTATTGTCGAGACAAGGAAGGCAGTCGCTTTTTCATCCGGATACCATCCACCTGCTAGCGTTAGTAGTTTCACAAATCCGAAACCGGCGAATCCGGCTAATGCCATTCCGCCAATCAGTCCAGCCCACGTCTTATTGGGGCTAATGCGTGGCGCCAGTTTCGGACCGCCGATCCCTTTACCGGCGAAATAACCACCGATATCCGTCGCTGCAATTACCATTACTACGTAGAAAATGACTCCGGCCCCACGGGCGTCTCCGAACCGTAGCCACACCAGCGACAAGAGCGCCAGGTGCCCAAGAGCACAGATAAGAGCGAAACCAATTCGCTCGGA
>CAXAGK010000417.1:0-3869 GCA_963968305.1 uncultured Rickettsiales bacterium
GCCGCTTCATCTATTTTGCCGGACGCCATCAGCAACGAATTAAGTTGCTTTGCGGTGATGAGCGCCTCATCCATAGACGCCCGTTGCACGGCGCGGTGCGTGTCCTTCGTCAATTTCACGGCCAGCGGGTCTAACGCCTTCAAGTCTTCCACGAATTCTTTTTCCAACGCCGTCAGCTCATCCGCATTTGCCGCCATACGGTTGATCAACCCCATTTCGTTGAGTTGCTCCGCCGTAAACGTGCCCGCCGACAAAAGCAGTTCGAGCGACTTGCGGGGGCCAATGAGATGCGAGAGCACGGCCGTGTTCACCGCCGCGGGAAATCCGCCCTTCATCTCGAGCGCGCCGAAGCGGGCGGTCCGTTCTGCCAGGACGAAATCGCACGCCATGGAGAGCGTAAATCCACCGGCGACCGCGAACCCGCGCACCACCGCGACTGAAGGCGCCCCCATCGAGCGGATGCTACCGATGACATCGGCCCATAGCTGGTCGTATTCCATGATCTGGCCGAGCGGCATGGATTTGTCGGCCTCGCCTAGATCGCGGCCCGCGCAGAAATGTTCGCCCTGCCCTTTGATGACAAGACATCGACAATCCGGATCGCGGGCGACCTCCGCTGTCGCTTCCGCTAGGCGGCGGATGACGTCCTCATTCAATGCATTCCGCTGCTGCGGCCGGTTTAGCGTGATCGTCGTGACCCCGCCGCGTTTCATGACACGGGTCATCTCACGCCCCCTCCTTCAGCATCTCTCGCGAGATGATCATTTTATGTACTTCTGACGCGCCTTCGAATATTCGGAACAATCGCACGTCACGATAGAACCGCTCGACATCGAAGGCCGCCATATATCCAGCACCCCCGTGGATTTGCAACGCCCTGTCGGCGACGCGGCAGACCATTTCGGAGGCGAAGAGCTTGCAGCTCGACATATCCGCCAATGGTCGCTCCCCGGCATCGATCCGTCGTGCCGTCTCCAAGATCATCGAGCGCGCCGCCAGTGTCTCGGCATAACTTTCCGCCAGCATATGCTGCACGGCCTGGAAATCGGAGATTGGATGACCAAACTGCTCACGCCCCATTGCGTAGTCGCGGCCCATCTCGATCAGTCGCTCCGCTTGACCCACGCAAGTCGCGGCTACGTGCATACGGGCGACATTGATCCCCGCCATCGCACTCTTAAAACCTTGCCCTTCGGTCCCGCCAAGGAGGTTCGACGCATCGACCCGGCAATCGTCGAAGAAGATTTGCGCCGTATGCGAACCGTGATTTCCGAGCTTGCGGTCCCAAGGGGCCACTTCGATCCCGGGCGTGTCCGACGGCACGATAAAAGCGGAGATGCCTTTGGCATTCGTCGTCTCCTGATCGGTACGCGCCATCACAACAAACACATCCGCTTCCGGCGCATTGGTGATGTAACATTTCTGACCGTTGATCAGATAGCCATCACTCTCTTTCCGGGCCTTCGTTGTCAGCGCGCCCGCATCCGAGCCGGCTTGCGGTTCTGTTAGCGCAAAAGACGCCGTCACCTCACCGGACGCCATTTTCGGCAGCCATTCGGCTTTCTGCGGTTCTGTTCCATTAAATAGGATCGCTTGACTGCAAAGGCCCAAGGTCGTTGAAAACCGGGCCCGATAGACGCAGGAGGCGCGGGTGAATTCGAATGTCGCCCGGACTTGCTGTTCCATGGAAAGACCAAGACCACCTAATTCCTCCGGAATCGTCATGCCGAACAGACCGAGGCGGCGCATCTCGGCGACGAGGTTTTCCGGCACCAAGTCTTCTTCCTCGACTTGGCGTTCCGCCGGGATCAGTTTTTCGTTTGTGAAGCGGCGAATGCTATCGAGATAAAGCTCGAAATCTTCACCGCTGATATTGTTCGCATCCGGCATCAAAACTTCCTACTTAGAGGTCTAATCCGCTGATTTTTCGAAACATTGCGTCGCACCGATGTGCAGGTCAAGCATTGCCGTCCGGAGCGGACTGAACCGGTATCGCCTGATGCACGCCAGCAAAACGATTTTTCTGATTAGTTGATGCAAAAACACCGTCCCACCCGCAAGGTGGTACGCCGCATCAGATAGAAGTTTGATCTCTGTTACAGCTTGATCCGTGCGAATGCTTGCTTTAGTCCAAACGTTTGACAAATCCTGCCAGGAACAATCGATTTGATATTCTATTCGGTGACTTTTCCGATTTTCGTCACTTCCATTCTCCTTTGGGGAGTCGGCATTCAACGGATTATTGGAGGCCCGAAACATACTGTCGACATATCGAACACTGAGACACCGCCGCCTTGCGACATAGCTTTCACCGCGGCCTGGCTTGGCGTTTCAATACTGTCAGGCATTCTTTCATTCGTTGCCCTAATTTCGCCGCTCTCACCGACTATCGCTCTCCTGATATTAGCTCTACCCGCTATTGGACTAATCCAACGCTCTTACCGCCGTGCCGTCGCAACACTCTTTTTGGATTTAATAAGACATCAAACTCCCAGATACCGCCTAGCCTGCATTATAATCCTATTAGTATTGCCAATTTGTTTTCTCGGCAGCCAACAGACGATCCTTTTTGACACCGCGTACTACCACTTGCCCGTAGCCCGAATTCTCGAAGAATTCGGTACGGTAAAAGGACTGGTGACTCTACATATGAACTTTGGCCAGGTTTCATCCTGGCTCGTGCTTGGTGCCCCCGGCACCGTCGGAGGAGAATTGGGTTGGGGTTCGTCCCTCCCGAATACCTTCATTTGCATGCTCGCTGCCGTTCAAGTGGCGTTTTCATTAGACCGTATTGTCGATGGGTCACGAAGATTATGCGATTTCATCGTCGGCATTGGGTTTCCCCTCATTTTTCTTCTGGCTGCGCGATGGGTAATGATCTCTTCCCTCAGTCCCGACCTTCCCGCAATGCTCCTTGCCGTGGCGGTTGCCTGGCTCCTCAGTCTTCATTGGGGACACCGTGGCGTCTTTTTCGCGATACCGATAGCGGCGTTCGCCATCACTATAAAATTATCCGCCTTGCCAGTTGGCCTGATTGCCGGAATTGCCGCGCTGCACGCCATTCGCAAAGAAAGTCGTCTTTTTATCGTGAGTGTCTGTGTCGGTTTCGCGATTCTCGCGCCTTTCTTCTTACTCAGTGTTTTGTCGACCGGCTGTCTCGCCTTCCCCTTATCGTTAACGTGCTTTGAATTACCCTGGACGCCATCGGCCGAGCAACTATCCGTTCATACAGAAACGATTGTCGCCGCAGCTCGAGGCGGAGGGCGGGCCCTTCCGGCGGATACACCACTCCTTACGCAGTTTCTTACATGGTCATCTCGCGACAAAAGCGGTGCCTTGGTCATCCTGAGTGGCGTCCTCATCTCGACAATTATCGTCATACGAGACCTCTTCTTCGACAAAAGCCGCCACTCGGGCAAAATTGTTTTATACGCCCCGCACGCATTGGCCATATGTGGATTGGTTTATGTTTCAGTGATGGCCCCAACAGGAAGATTTGCAGGCGGATATACAAGTGTGCTTGTGGCAATCTTGGTTGCAAGCATTCCCAGTTTAGCATCTCGTTTCAAGATGTTTACGGCGACTTGGTTGATCCCTTTGGGGTTTGTGCTTGGGATCATCACCCTACATTTGACCGGTCCCGGAAACGTCGTCCGGGTGATGGTGGGGGAACAAGTGGCCACCGGTGATTTTCCCGACCCCGGGAGTGGAATTTTCTTCCCGAAACGCCTCGTTCCCTTCGATATTCATCACCCGGAAACGCGGCGTCTGCGCAAGTGGAGCAGCGATATGCGTGGGTCGGTAAAGTTCCAACGTGCTACGACTACTGGGGAATGTTGGGCAGCACCTCCACCATGCCTTCCGCAAGC
>CAXAGK010000418.1:0-3855 GCA_963968305.1 uncultured Rickettsiales bacterium
GGCTGAGTTGCCCAATGGCACTGACCACGGCCATTGCCTGTATTTCCTCGGAACCGTCCGGCCCCTCCGCCAGCACCCGCCAACAACACGCCACCTCGTCCCAGTCGGTTTTTACCACGCGGGTGGCGAAGCGAGTCTTCGCGCGGATCCCGGCCTCTTCCGCGCTGCGTACGAGATAGTCTTGCAACTCATCGCGTGGTGCGAAATAGCGGCTCCACCGATAGCGGGTTCCGAATGAAAACGAGTAAGCGTGGTTCGGCGTATCCACTCCACAACCGGGATAGGTATTCTCGTACCAAGTCCCACCGACCTCGTCGTTCTTCTCAAGTATCGTGAAGGAAACGCCGAGTTTCTCAAGATTCGCCGCCAGGGTGATACCACTGGCTCCAGCGCCCACGATCACAACGGGAAGATGGTCGCGCACATGCGTCGGCTTCTCATCGCGCCAGTCGACTTGGCGCGAACACAGCCCCATTTCTTCCCGCATCATCAACGCGTATTCCGGCGGCACCGCTTCGCCGAGACAGCGGCTCATCATCTCCACCATCAATTCATCACCGGGATCGTCGACCGCTGGGGCTAGACCGGGTGATGAAAGCAACTCTACCGCTTTCCCCCGAATTTCCGCCCGAGCCTCCTCGGATAGTCCGGCGTCTTCGTCTGCGATCAGATTGACATCGCGCTTCGGCAGGTATGGCTCAGAGAACCAACGCCGGTCCCCCGTCAGATGAAATATTACCATCAACAGAACCCGCAGGTCGGCTTCCTCAACGGCTTGCGAAAGCCGGTCGGCGGGGAGTGGTGTCCAAGTATCGCTCATCGCATCATCTCCTATGGCAACAGGTCGCGTTCCTTCATCGCCCGCGAAATCAGGTTGCGTTGAATGTCCGATGTCCCTTCCCCGAACAAATACACCATGGCGTCCCGATGATGCCGCCCAACGTTGTACTCCCGCATCATGCCGGCACCGCCGAGCACCCGGATCGCCTGTTCCGTCACCCGGTACGCCGCCTCGCTGACGAAGAGTTTTATCTTCGCCGCCGTCTCGTGATCGATCCCACTTTGGTCAACCTGCCACGCACCGCGATAGACCATCCAATGGGCAGCTTCGATATCCGTCGCCATATCCGCCAGCCGGTGGGCAACCGCTTGATATTCCAGTATCGGCTTTCCGGCGACGATGCGCGTGCGGGCATATTCCAGCGCTTCTTCATACGCGCCCTTGGCCACACCCAATACGGAAGCCGAAACCCCCACCCGGTTCTCCGTGAGCGATTCCAGGATGATCGGATAAGTGCCTTCCGCGTGCCCCAGCAAACAATCGTCGGGCACGAACAGGTCCTCGATATACAGCAAGCCGGTCTCCGAGCCTTTCAGCCCTTCCTTCTTCAAATGGCTGATATCAACCGCCGGGTTCGGCAGCTCCACGATAAACAAACTGATCGCCGAAGGCTTAATCTCCGGCGCGGTCCGGGCCGCCAGCATCATAAAATCGGCCAACGGCGCATTGGTGATATAGAGCTTGCTGCCGTTAATCTTATGACCACCCTCGACCTTCTCGGCTCGGGTCTTCATCGCCCGAATGTTGGAGCCACCATCAGGTTCGCTGAGACCAAAGCAGGCGACTTTCTCTCCCCGAAGCGCGGGCTTAAAAAACCGTTCCTTCTGCGCGTCCGTCCCGGTCCGCCAAATCGGCCAGATGCCAAGATGACTATGCGCCGAGAACGCAGCGCAAAACGCTTGGCTGATCCGGCCCAATTCCTCGCGCACGATACAATCGGAAATCTTATCCATTCCGACACCGCCATCAGCTTCGGGATAACGCGCGCCGATCAGCCCGAGTTCTCCCCAGCGCGCGAACAGCTCCTTTGGGAAACGCTCCGTGTCATCGGCCTCGGAGACATGCGGGCGCATATCATCCTCCGCATGCCGTCGCACGGTTTCGCGCAGTTGCTTATGCTCCGTCGAAAAGTCGAAATTCATTGTCCACCCCTGAAGCTCCAAGTCTCTTATTGTCGCTTAATGCGCCGCCACGCGACAGACACATGCGACAACGCGCCGCCACTCTTTGATCGACCTCAATGCATTTCCACATCGAAAGATGGATACACTATCCGAACTTCAGTGGAGAATGCTTGGCATGAGTGAGTGGGAACAATGGGAATCGCGTAGCAGCTTTGTGTTGTCCACCATTGGCGCCGCAGTCGGGATAGGCAACATATGCCGATTGTCCTATGTCGCGGGGGAAAATGGCGGCGCTGCTTTCCTACTAATTTACATAGTTTGCGTTGTTCTCGGCGGCCTTCCCCTCCTCATCGCCGAACTATCCCTGGGCCGCCGAGCGCAAGGCGATGTGGTAAGCGCGTTCGAAAATGCCGATGGCCGTGGGTATTGGCGCTATTTCGGTTGGCTTTACATATTCGGCGCTACGTTGATTTCAGTTACTACGCCGTTATCGCCGGTTAAGCTTTGAAGTATTTCGTCGGTGCCGCAACCGGTACTCTGTGGACGACGGCGGAGACAGGTTTCGGTGTATTCTTCCGGACTTTCATATCCGACAACGGTGAACCGGTCTTCTGGCAAGGCATCATGCTAGTGGCCGCCGCGGTGGCTGTGGCAGGCGGCGTAATAAGAGGGATTGAGAGAATAAACCGATGGCTTATGCCTGTTCTTGCAATTCTGATCGTCCTGTTGGCAGTCTACACCTTGACGTTACCGAATGCCGATCGTGGTCTCCGTTTCCTGTTCGAGCCCGACTGATCGGTCTTCACGGAACCGACGGTCTATATTGCGGCTTTAGGCCAGGCCTTCTTCTCGATCGGTCTCGGCATGGCGATCTTTATAACCGTTGGAAGCTATATGCCGGCGAGTTTTTCGGTATCCTCATCAGCGACGATCACGGCATTCGGCGATTCCCTTTTTTCGATTATCGCAGGTATCGCAATCTTCCCCGCAGTATTTTCATTTGGCGTTGATGCGAAGGCCAGCCCAGAACTTGCCTTTATCACGCTGCCACAAATATTTCTCCAAATGCCGGGTGCTTACTTCGTTGGCGCCATATTTTTCCTGTTGCTTTCCGCGGCAGCATATTCATCGATGATGGCGCTCTTGGAGGTCCCTGTCGCACTCGCCAATCAAAGATTGGGATGCAGCAGACGAACCGCTACAGCCGTCATCGGCATCTTGGTCTTCGCGCTTGGACTTCCAGCAGCGATGAGCTTCGGGCTCTTATCGGACATTCAGATAAGCGGACGGGGTATATTAGATGCGGTCGACACGATGGTTTCGAAATTCTTGCTCCCATGGGTGGCATCCTAATCGCAGTATTCGTCGGCTGGCACGTCAACCGCACACATGCACTCCATGACGCTAATCTCACGAACACTCGATTAGGCAGCCTATGGATTTGGCTACTGCGCTATCTGGTCCCCATAACCATTACCGTCATACTGCTGCAATCGATCGGCGTCATCTGAAGCCACGAGACCTATGCGGCCAGCAATTCCGTCGCCCGAGCCCGTGCTGCTTTCGCTTGTCCGCTTTCGTTGCAGGCATCCAGGGCGTTGGCGTAAATTTTCCAAGACGGGGCACTGGTCGGGCAATCCGTGGTCCGTTCGGCCAATAGCGCCCGCGCATAGGCGTGTTGGCCGTCTTGTATCGCGGAATCGATCAGCATTCGCAGCCAGACGTCGCGCTGCGCCCAACTACCGCCAAGCGGCACCATCCGGTAGCGGGCACCGGACATGATTTCGACGACCCGCGGGTAGTCCTTCTCCGCATAAGCGATGATAGATTCACCGACCGGTATGCCCGCACCCTTATAGACGTCGACCAGAGTAATCCCCTTGCCGTCAT
>CAXAGK010000419.1:0-3851 GCA_963968305.1 uncultured Rickettsiales bacterium
GCCTTACGATCTGCATCGGTAAGCTTGGTGCAGACATCGTATAGGTGTTCATTCGCCCAGGTGTTGTAGCGGGCAAGCATTCGGAAATGATCAGTGAGGGATTTTGTCATGATGAGGCGAATTTAAGGTAAAGCCCCGGTCGGGAGCAAATGGCAATCCGTGAGCCACTCAGGCCTCGTCCATGCCCAACATCTTCCAACGCCGATAAAAAATAGCCCGGCTTTGCTGCGAGACCGCCGCCAGCGGTCGGAGTAAACCCAGCATGAAGCGGGGGACCGGCGACGGTCGCATGACATCCATGAACACACAGTAGCGCCGTCCTTCGTTCTCGTTGACCGACCGGTGGATCAGCGTGTCGTCGAAAATGAACAGCGGGTCGTCGCGCCAGTAATGTTTGGTATTACCACATTCGATAAACATGTCCGCGTTCTGCGACGGGGTCAGATTGTAAAGTATCCGCAACGTCAGGCGCAGCGGACCGAAATGCGAGGTCGTAGATTCCCGGCCATCGAAAACGGAGACGGCAATGGTCCGCAGATGCTCGAACGGTTTATTAAGTTCATGGATCTCAGTGTTATACTGCTTGCCGAACCAACGATAGACAAACATCCCGCGACGTCCTGTCTCGAGCTCCTGGTCGATCCGTGCGATGATTTCATCCTTACGCGCGACAAAGACACCCAGGGCCTCGTCAATTTCCCGGCGGCAATCGTCAGAAAAATCTTCCGGCCGGTAGACCCGTTTGTTGCGGAAACAGAAAAGATCGACCAACAGATTGATCGGCGCGAACAACCACGCGGTAAAGAATCCATTGCCGAAAAAGTACCGATCGAACAATTCGACAGTCTTACGCTCGTTCCTCATGACGTCGATCAGGCCGAGCACAATATAGGTCAGCGCGAAATACGGCATTAAAATCAGCGCAGCTGCCACGCCAAGCGCCGCCAAAATATTTTTCTTGAGCCGTTTCCATGTCATGCAACGATGCTTCCGTCTCGCCCACACAACCGTCGGGCATACTTTCTTTTAAAGAAGATCAACATTTCCCAGCACACCATCGGAGTCGAAACGTGAGCCAATCAGATACCACTACCCGATTTGGACGGATCACGCCACCAGACATGGCATGGCTGGCCCAGGCACCCGAAGAACCTGTGCTCGACCCAGAACTTGCCATCGTGGACACTCATCATCACCTGTGGGATCACGCAGCGCGATACCGCTATCTGCTGCCCGAGTTCCTGGAGGACGTCGCGACCGGCCACAACGTGACCGAGACGGTCTTTGTGCAATGTCACGCCATGTACCGCACCAAAGGTCCGGCGGAGATGCGACCAGTCGGCGAGACCGAATTTGTCGCCGGGATCGCCGCGATGAGCGCAAGCGGCATCTATGGTAAAACACAGGTCGCGGCCGGGATCGTCGGTTTCGCCGACCTTACCTTGGGCGACCGGCTCGATGACGTGCTCGATACACATATCCGCGCCGGCGGCGGGCGGTTTCGTGGCGTGCGCCATTCCGGCGCCTGGGATGCCGATCCGATCATCGGCAACGGTGCGAAGGATATGGGGCTCTATGCCTCGCCCGCTTTCAGCGATGGGTTGGGTCGACTGGCGGCACATGGCCTCTCGCTCGACGCCTGGGTCTTTCACACGCAACTCGGTGAAGTCCTCGACCTCGCCCGCGACCATCCGGACGCCAACATTATTCTGTGCCATTGCGGAGGCCCTCTCGGCTACGGACCATATGGCAGCAAACAGGACGAGGTGCGCGCCCAATGGCTTGCCTCAATCACCGAAATCTCCGAATGCCCTAATGTTAGCGTCAAACTCGGCGGCATGATGATGCGCCTCGCGGCCTATGACTACGGCGCGCTGCCCGCCCCGCCCAGTTCAATGGAGCTAGCCGATTATTGGCGACCATATATCGAGCCCTGCATCGAACTCTTCGGCCCAGAGCGCTGCATGGTGGAGAGCAATTTCCCGGTTGATAAAATGGGAATCGGATATGCAGCATTGTGGAACGCCTTTAAGCGGATCGCAGCAGGCGCGTCACCGGCGGAAAAGGCAGCGATCTTCAGTGGCACCGCACGGCGTGTGTATCGATTGTCGCCGCCAGTGTAATGCAATTTTTTAACCTGATGGCGCACAACCAATCTCGCCGAACAATCGATTTTATCCGCATGTAAATGTTAGTATTCTCCCGAGACGTGCGTTCCCGTAATCTACCTCGAGGCAGGAATTCAATGGAAGCATTGCTGATCGTCGTCATGCTCGTTCTCCTCATCGTTTTTTTACACCATTGCGATTTACAACAAACTCGTGAAGAACAAGAACATAGTGGCGGAGGCATGGAGCGGTATCGATGTGCAATTGAAGCGCCGCGCCAATCTCCTCCCCAACCTCGTCTCAACGGTTGAAGGCTATATGGATCACGAGCGCGAACTTCTGGAGAACGTGACGGCGCTGCGGGCCCGCAGCCTGGAATCCGGTACCGCCGAGGAACAAAGCCAAACCGCTGAATTGTTGGGAGCGGCGCTCGCTCGCATATTTGCAGTCGCGGAGAACAATCCTGAATTAAAGGCGAATTCGAGCTTCTCGGACCTCCACCAATCGCTCGACGATATCGAAGAACAGATTCAACTGGCGTGGCGCTACTACAATGATGCGGTCCTCAATCTGAACATTCTTATCGAATCGTTCCCGATCAAACTCGTCGCCAACCAAATCCGATTTCAACAAGTGAGTTATTTTGAGATGTAGAACGCGGATGACCGCGCGAACTCGAAAGTCAAGCTCGGGAAATAGGCCCGCTATTATGAAACATCTGCGCATAGGAACATTATGACCGTCCAGCCCGCCAAGCCCGGTATCCTGAAGATAAAAGCGTATATGATCGATGAGGAGCCGGAAGACTTCCCGCCTCCACATCTCCTGCTGAACTCGAACGAAAGCGTCTTCGGGCCCGGTCCCGAGGTGATTGCGGCGGTGCGCGACGCGGCGGGACATCTGGAGCGCTATTTCGAGAATGTCGATCAGGCGCTGGCGCCGGAGATCGGGCGTTTCTTCGGTCTCGACGCTTCCCGGATCACGGTCGGCAATGGGTCGGACGATCTATTAGCTCGCCTTGCCCGGATATATCTTGGCCCCGGGACCGAGATGCTGCGGAGCGAGAACGGCTATCCGAAGGCACCAAACTACGCCTTCGCAAATGACGCGGACGTGGTCTCGGTGCCGGATGAGAATTTCAAACCATCCGTCGCCAACCTGATCGACGGCATCACAGATCGCACAAGGTTGATCTATCTCGCCAATCCAGAAAATCCGGCTGGCACCTATCTGAACAGCTCGGAGGTACGCGCGTTGCACGCGGCCATGCCGGAGAATGCGCTACTGGTACTGGATTGCGCGTATGAGGAATTTATTGACGATCCGGATCACGACTCCCCCGCCGCGCTGATCGACAGCGCCGAGAATGTCGTCATGAGCCGCACCTTCTCTAAGATATTCGGCCTCGCCGGTGCACGGGTCGGATGGATGTACGGCGCTGCTGATATCATCGACAATGTGCGACGCGTCTCGACGACCTTCCCACTTTCCGGCACATCGATGGCGGCGGCCCTCACCGCGCTCGCGAGCCGGGAACATTTCGATACGGTCTTTGAGACGAATCAGTCGGGCCGGCAATGGCTGTCCGAGACTTTGGCTGAGATGGGTCTGAACGTCGTCCTCTCGCAAGCCAATTTCATTCTCGTAGAATTTCCTAACCCAGAGCGCTCCGCCGCCGAAGCGGACCGGTATTTGCGCCTGCGAGGCATCTCCGTTCGGCGGTTTGGGGGCGCCTATCAAGAG
>CAXAGK010000420.1:0-3848 GCA_963968305.1 uncultured Rickettsiales bacterium
TACATGTCCAATTACGATCACGTTTTGGTCGATCACGAGGACGGCGTCGCGGTCATCACACTGAACCGCCCGGACGTTCTCAACGCGATGAACCAGCACCTCAATGTGGAACTGCATGATGCCGTCCGCCAAGCAGACGCGGATGACGATGTTGGCTGTATCGTGATTACCGGCTCTGGTGACAAGGCCTTCACGGCGGGTGGCGACATCCACGAACAGCGCGAAAACGACGTCAAGTTGAGCGAGGCTGAACTCGACGCGAAACGGGATGTCTATATGAAGGGCGCTTATGAGATCAGTGCCTCGAAAAAACCCACCATCGCGATGATGAACGGCCTCGCCTATGGCGGCGGCGCGGTCCTCGCCTCGTCGCTCGATATGCGGATCGGTTGCGAGACGACCAAGTTCCGTTTCCTCGCCGCCGCATACGGCCGCATCAACAGCACTTGGACGCTACCAAATCAAGTGGGTTGGCCGATGGCGAAGGAACTACTGTTCTCCGCCCGGATCGTTGAAGCGGAGGAAGCCTATCGGATCGGTTTGCTCAATCACCTCGTGCTAAAGGCGGAGTTGCGCGACAAGACTATGGAACTTGCCAAAATTATCGCCGCCAACCACACCGGTGCGGTGGTCGGCATAAAGCAGTTGATGTTGCGCGGGCTCGGAGAGCCCCTGCATACCCAGTGGGAACACGAAATCGACCATGGAAAGAATGTCCTGAAGGGTGCCAAGGCCGAAGACGCCTTTCCTGATTTCATCGCCCGCAAGGGACGACAAATTTCATAGCGGAGACGCGCAATATGAAAACGACACAGCTGGCGAATGGCTTTGCCACCCGGATCGAGGATATCGATCTTTCGAAGCCGCTCGACGACGATAGCTTCGAGACGATCCGCGATTTGTGGATGGAGAACCGGATCGTCGTCTTTCCGGAGCAGCAACTGGATGACGACCAGCTGGTCGCATTCACCGAACGCTTCGGTCCCTTGTTCGTTCACGCACAGGCGAGCTTGCTGACGACTTACAAACGCAAAGAGGTAATGGAGTTATCGAACCTCGATGGAGTCGCCCGTCCGGTGGAGTACGAGCTGGATTGGCACACGGATCAGACCTACACGCCGCAGCCAGTCTTCGCGACGATCTTGTATGGCATCGTGGCCCCAAAGGAAGGCGGCCAGACACTATTTTCCGATCTCGCAGGTGCCTACGCCAGCATGCCTGACGATATGAAGAAGAAAGTCGACGGTGTTAGCGCCGTCTACTCAGCGGAGCCCCGCCCGAAAGCGCGTGAGACGCCGCTGACGGAAGAAGAAAAAGCGCGGATATTGGACTGCGCGCATCCGCTCATCCGAACGCACCCGTACCTGAACCGGAAAGCGCTCTACCTCAGCCCGCTTCACATCAAGACGATCGGCAACCTACCAGAGGACGAGAGTTTCGAGTTCCTCAAGGAACTTACCGCGCACGCAACCCGTCCCGAACACGTCTATCGCCACACCTGGTCAGTTGGCGATGTGGTGATGTGGGACAATACATCTGTCATGCACAGCCGAACACCAATGCCGTACGGCGAGAAACGCTATCTGAAGCGGACTGGATTCTATCTGCCGGATGAGCTGGCGGTACCATTCTAAACACCCCCACCCGAGCACTCCCCGCAAGCGAGAGAGGGCGAGAGTGAGGACTGGCGCTTACTGAATCGTATCTGGTGGCCGTTGCACGTAAGCATTTGGATCGCGTTCCGCGAGCTTACTGATGTCCGAGCCGGAGCGTTCCGTCGGACGCGCCAACTGCAGGATCAAAATCTCCGCTCCGTCCGCACCCGCCCTCAAGGTCGGCGGCGTCTCCCCATTCTTAACATGCATCAAGGAATGTCGTGGCAATTCACCATTCGGGCCGATCAATGAGCCCTCGCAAACGAGGTAGTATTGCCCGCCCGCATCGGACGGGATGCCTTGCGCGCTCGAATTCGCGCCCAAACGGATGCCGACAGCGTCGACACCGTCATCTTGGGGCGCCATCAGGTCTTCCCGCAGGCTTTCGCCAGCGGTGAGCCGCGGGCGGGAGGTATCAAAATGCCCCGCAATATTTCGTCCCGCGCGGCCCGGCATGTTGTGTTTGTTGCCGGGCATGGCGAAGAAACCGCCGCTCGCGATAGGGCGTAGCGTGAAGAACGAGAAACCTTCGTTCTCGCCATAGATCGGGCCATAGGGCGTGAAGGCATCCGCATATTGGAAGGTCACAGATTTCGCGTCTTTCTTGCCCATGAGACAATCACCCGCGACGACGACCTGGAATTGATCGATATCGTGGAAATGTGGCGTGACAAGCGCACCCGCGAAATTGCGCTCCACAAGGAAGGCCTGCGGTCCTGTATCGATGGTACCGGGGCTGCCGATAAAATCGTGGCGATAGCCCATCCCCTTGGCCTGGGGAACTTCCTTCATTTTTGCGTCCGTCCTCGAGACAACTTGCATTTCACTCTTCTCCTCTAACTCAATCGCCCATCAACGGCAGTTTAATGACTTCGCGCCGCCGGAGCGACATTGTAATCGCATCGGTCCATTCCATGTACTTCACGGCGGTGGCGAAATCCGTGTGAGTCACTTCTTCCTTGCCGCGAATGGCGTTGATGAACTCTTCCTCAACTCGCCAGGCACCGCGTTTCGATTTCGCAATCTTTACGTCCTTCAATTTTGAGTCACCCCGCTTACCCGCCGCCAGCGTCATTTCTCCACCCCGCGGTTGATAGAGCCGCAAGGTACCTTCGGTGCCGAAGATATGGATATCCACCGGATAGGCCGAGAGCCCCGCCACGGTCGTCACATTCAGGCGCATTTGACCGCCCAGCTCCATCTCGCCCGTGACATCCACATGGTCCGGAATGGTCATCGCCTGGCGGCGGCCTGTCTCGTCCTTGCGGTGTTGGACGACGCTTTGCCCAAGCGCATGAACCGTCTTCATAGTACCGACCCAGCGCATGATACCTTCGTACCAGATTCCCATGGTCATGATGTTGTTGCCGGAGAGCACTTTGTCATGCCGCCAGTGATACGGCGCGTCCGGGTTCGGGAAATCGCTATTCGCGGCGATCCGTCCGTCCAGCGCTATAAGGTCGCCGATATAGCTTTTGCTGATCATCTCGATAATCGTTTGATCGAACGCCAGCGTCATCGGTGACGGTACGATTTGTGCGACCAAATGCGGGCACCAGCGCGAGACATCGAGCATTTGGCGGCCTTCAACCGAATTCATCGCCATGCGCGCTTCACACAGCACATGCTTTCCAGATTCGAGAGCGGCAATCGTGAGCGGCGCATGCATATAAGGCCATGTCCCGATGCAGACCGCGTCGATGTCGTCATCCTCCATAAGCTCGCGCCAGTCTTCGTAAACCCGCTCGACACCGAACTCTTCGGCCACCCTTTTGCCGGAGGCGACCGTGCGGTTCGCGACAGCGGCCAGTTCGACGCCTGCTTGTTCTTTTAATCCCGGAATATGCCGGGAGCGGGTATTTCCGCCGGCGCCGATCAGGCCGACGCGAATGGTGTTTTGAGGCACGTTATATGTCCTTTTGAAAATCTGTTATTAGCAATGATTGGGGCACCGGGCCTACTTGTCACGTCCCCCGGACAAAATTTAGCAAAAGAAAAGGCCCCGCCGAAGCGAGGCCCTTCTCAACAATCCTCAAATCCTAGCAACCGGAAGTGCATTTCCCGACCGCGTCAAAGGACATGGTCTGCTCGCTCAACGGCAAATGGACCGGCACTTTCGTCGCTTTGATGAACTTTGTGGTCTTGGTACCGGCAACGACCTTGCCGCCTTTCGTCGCCACTTCATTGGCGTGC
>CAXAGK010000421.1:0-3844 GCA_963968305.1 uncultured Rickettsiales bacterium
CTCGTATACCGCTCGGATGCTCTCACCAGCGCCAGAGTCCATATCGCGGAGACGATTGACCCAACATTCCATGGCGATATCGTCTATCCTGTGGCGCAAATTGATCGTCTGGACGCTTCTATGGACACCCGAAGTCTATTTGAATTCCTCACCACCGCGACCGCACTCGCAATCTTCGAACAATACGGGTTTAGGTTACTCGAAAAGAAATGCTCGAACTGACCGAATTCGAATTTGCGGCACTGCTCCTCAGCCTTAAGGTTGCGGTCGTAAGCGTGCTAATCTGCCTGCCTCTCGGCCTTGCGGCCGCTTGGCTGTTGGCACGAGTAGAATTCTATGGAAAATCAGCCGTAGACGCCGTTTTCCACCTCCCCTTAGTAGTGCCGCCAGTGGTTGTTGGATATCTCCTTCTCATACTCTTTGGCCGCTCAGGTCCTCTCGGGAGTTGGCTATATACCCAATTTGGCATCTCAATTGCCTTTACATGGAAAGGAGCCGCAATCGCAGCCGCTGTCATGGCGTTTCCATTGATGGTCCGTGCCATGCGCCTATCGTTAGAAAATGTCGATCGGCGCCTCGAGGCCGCCGCCAGAACGCTTGGTGCATCCCGCGTCCGCGTATTTTCCACCATTACGCTTCCTCTGATGGCACCGGGAATTCTTGTCGGCGCGGTACTCGCATTCGCGAGAGCGTTAGGTGAATTCGGAGCCACGATCACATTTGTTTCGAATATTCCGGGTGAAACTCAAACATTGCCGCTTGCGCTCTATAGTCTCGCCCAAACGCCAGACGGCGAGTCCGGCGCTCTACGACTGGCGCTAATCGCTATCATCGTCGCTCTAATCGCTTTGATCCTCTCGGAATGGCTAGCAAAGCGGGTCGATCGACGCCGCGAGGCCCATGAATGATCGACATTGATGTGCGAAAAACGCTCGGAGGTTTTTGTTTGAATGCAAATGTTTCAACTGATTCAGATGGTGTAATTGCACTGTTCGGGCGCTCTGGATCAGGCAAAACAACCTTGGTCAACATGATTGCCGGTCTGATACGTCCTGATGCAGGTCGCATTAAAATTCAAGGCGAAACGCTCTTCGATTCCGAGGAAAAAATTGACATTCCGCCAGAACATCGACGCCTTGGCTATGTTTTTCAGGAAGATCGTTTGTTTCCCCACATGTCCGTCTCCGCCAATCTTCGCTATGGCGCGCCACCGGAAGGGCCAGAATCCCATTTCAACCGCATCGTTGATTTACTGGGTATTGGACATTTACTCGACCGTCGGCCAACTAATCTTTCCGGCGGAGAGAAACAACGCGTCTCCATTGGACGGGCGCTGCTTGCCAATCCTCGTTTAATTCTGATGGATGAGCCATTGGCCTCGCTCGATACCGCCCGCAAAGATGAAATATTACCATTTATCGAGGAAATGTCGTCGGAGCTCGAAATACCAATAATTTACGTCAGCCACGCGATGGATGAGATCGTTCGTCTCGCGGATACACTCGTTCTAATGTCCGATGGAGAAATAGCCGCCGTCGGTTCGGTGGAAGAGCTCACCAGTCGATTGGACCTTCGACCAATGACTGGACGATACGAAGCAGGCTCAGTGATCGGCGTTCGCGTCGAAAGTCATGGCGACCAAGACGGACTAACGCAACTTAATTTCCCCAGTGGCACCTTCCACGTCCCAAAATTAGATTTGCCTATTGGCCATGAATTGCGCATTCGAATACGAGCACGGGATGTGTCAATTGCACTTGAATTTCCAAATAACATTAGCATAAACAATATATTACCCGGTGAAATCAAAGAAATAAGTAAAGACCCCGGAGATCTTGTTGATATCTTAATCGACGCGGGCGCTCCCATCTGGGCACGAATATCGAGAAACTCGATCAACCGTCTCAAACTTGAACCAGGCAAACGTGTTTTTGCGATGGTTAAGGCGGTTGCTATTGATCGATATAGCATGGGTAGGACGCGCTATAGGCAGGATGAATTATAGTGGCGATCGAGCCCCAACAAATCATGGCTCTGATTAAGGCCGCCGCAGAATGCGAAGACCGTGGCGAGTGGCGCGAAGCGGCTGATTTATACCAAGAAGCATTGCCCATGGCCCCCCTGGAGGCAGAACTCTGGTTTCGTGCGGGCACTAATTTGCACCGCAGTGGTCTGACGGAAGAAGCATTACAATTCTTAGAGAAAGCAACGCTGCTTTCTCCCAAGAATGCGATTTACGAGTTGGAGAAAGGCGATGCGCTTCAAGGAATGCGACGCTTGCGAGAAGCTGTCATCGCGTACGGGCGCGTGCTGGAAATCGAACCAAGAAATGTTACGGCTTACACAAACCTTGGAATTGCCCTGCATGAAGGTGGGCATTCGGCAGAATCAATCGCCAATCTAGAGTGCGCGTTGGAAATTGCCCCCGATGATCCAATTGTGCGGCTTAACTATGGAACCGCCCATATTAAAATGGGCAATGTAGATATCGCTTTGGAACAGTTCCGTATGGCAACCACGCTCGATCCTAATTATGCGGAAGCATGGAGTAACTTGGGATTCGCTCTCCAGGAGGTCAGAGAATACGACGATGCGATCACATCTCATCGACGCGCCTTGGAACTGAATCAGGAGAACCCTGGAATTCATTGGAATTATTCAATGACACTTTTACTACTCGGTGATTACAGCACCGGATTCAGCGAGTATGAGTACAGGCGTCAAATCGCCGATAAAAAACCGCGCGCCTTTGACGCGCCGGAATGGGTCGACCAGAACCTCAGTGGTAAAAGGCTTTTGATTCACGCTGAACAAGGCATCGGCGATACATTGCAGTTCGCGCGCTTTTTACCGAACCTGGCTGCCATGGGTGCCGAAGTGATCGTCGCAACCCATTCCGCCCCCGCATCTTTGATCGCTGAAGTCTCTGGGGTCTCATGCGTATTGGCTGGCTCAGAGGCACCACCACCCCACGATTTACAACTACCGCTACTAAGCCTGCCCTATCGATTGAATATCCAACTAGAAAATTTACCGGGTCCGGTACCCTACATTAGTGCACCACCCGAGCCCTTTCATTTTGAGGCAGATCAGAACTTGCTGAAAATTGGCCTTGTTTGGGCCGGCAATCCCAGTCATGCAAATGATCGAAATAGATCATGTCCGTTCGAAGAGCTTGTACCTCTCATTCGCGGGCACAATGCTAATTGGTACAGCCTGCAAGTTGGCCCTCGTGCAATCGCACATCAAACATCAAAATTGCCAATAATTGACTTGGCCCCATTTTTGACCGACTTCAGCCGAACTGCGGCCGCGATAGAAGCCTTGGATTTGATCGTTACTGTCGACACAGCTGTCGCACATTTAGCGGGTGCGATGGGAAAACAGGTATGGATTTTACTCCCCTATGCTCCGGACTGGCGGTGGATGATAGATCGGCGAGATAGTCCATGGTACCCAAGCGCCACTCTATTTCGCCAAACGGAGCCCGGAGATTGGAAGCACGTGATTCGTGAAGTCGCCGATCAGATCGCACAATTGCCGAAATTCACAGACTAGCGAACTTTGAGATACGGATCGTAACAGATTATTTCGCCCTATCTCATCCCCAAAATAACAATATTTAGTATTTTTCGTGATGAAATTACGACATAATGTAATATATTAATTCACGCATGTGATGCGGTAGCGGCATCGAATTTCTTCTCTCAATTCGAATATGGGAACGGTTATAGGCGAAGTGTTTCGTTAAACGATCCATCGAACTAACGAGAGGTTTCAGGTGTGTCCCGTCAGCGCCAATGGAACAAACTAAGCTGATTGCTTAAGGGATAGAATTTGGCTC
>CAXAGK010000422.1:0-3840 GCA_963968305.1 uncultured Rickettsiales bacterium
TTCGGGCGCAACTCGCCGCGCTGATCTCCGGCGAAGCGGAAATATTGAAACTGGCCAAAACTTATAGCGCAGACGAGTTGAAGACTTATATGCGCGCGCTGATCGATTATACCGAACGCTTGGTGCGGAACAGCATTCGCGCGTTGCCCGATGGTGAGGCCGAGTTCACCGAATTCAACGACGATGACGGTGTCGGTGGCGGCCCCGTAGAGATCAAACTGAAGCTGACGGTGAAGGACGATGAGATCATCGCTGATTATACCGGCACGTCGCCGCAGAAAGGTGGGGCCCTGCACCCGAATTACTGGTTCACCGCGTCGCTAACCTATGCGGGATTGCGCGCCATGCTCCCGGCGGAGACGCCGAACAATGTCGGATTTTACCGCCCGATCACCGTCATCGCGCCGAAAGGATGTTGGGTGAACCCACAATTTCCCGCCGCCGTCGGCGCACGCGGGCAAGGTGGCTACCGGATCCGCACCGTCGTGACCGGGGCGCTAGCTAAACTGTATCCAGGCAAGATGCCGGCCTGCCCCGGGGGCAACGAATTGGGCCTCTCCGTCACCGGTATCGACGCGGACCGAAAACGCTTCCTCCATGTGGAATTCCACAATGTGACCGGCCGTGGCGGTGGCCCCGATCAAGACGGCCAGGATGCTGGGCCCTATTGGCTCGGCAATATGGCGAATACCTCGGTCGAAATCATCGAGGCGGAGAACCCACTCCTGATCGACGAATACGGATTTCTACCGGACACCGGTGGGCCCGGGAAATACCGAGGCGCGCTTGGCATGGTGCGCCAATATCGGCTGACGGCAGACGAAGCCATCGTCCAGCAGCGCGCTGACCGTCACGTTTTCCCGTGCTGGGGAATTTTCGGTGGTAAACCCGGCGCACTGTCAAAATCCTATTTTGTACGTGACGGCAAGCGCGAGGAAGCGCCCTCGAAATTCGTGCAAACGATGCGCCAGGGCGAGACCTTCCGCGCGGAGATGGCCGGCTCTGGCGGCTACGGCGAACCGTTCGAGCGCGACCCGCACGCGGTCGCTGAAGATGTGAGACAAGAGAAACTCTCCGCCAATCATGCAAAAATCGAATACGGCGTCATCGTTGATTCCAATGCGGTGTTGGATATCGATGCAACCAGCGCGCTGCGGCAAAACAAGGGAGGGCCTGCGGAATGAGCGGCTTTAGACTTGGCATCGATATCGGCGGCACCTTCACCGACATTGTGTTACTCGACGAGAGCGGCGCACTTCACAACAAGAAGATTCTCTCGACACCGGACGACTACAGCCGGGCCATCGAGGAGGGTGTGCGAGCGCTCCTGAATACAACTGGGGTGAAGGCGTCGGACATCGTCGAATTGGCGCATGGCACAACGGTCGCCACCAATGCCATCATCGAACGCAAAGGCGTCACCGTCGCCTTGATCACCACGGAAGGCTTTCGCGACGTCTTGGAGATTGCGCGATTCCGCGCGCCTCGGCTCTACGATGTGAGCTTCCGAAAACCGGACCCCTTGGTCGAGCGCCGCCTGCGTTTGACGGTGCCGGAGCGGATCACCGCCACCGGAGCGATCGACCGACCGTTGGACGTCGATGCCCTGGAGGCAGTCGCCGAGCGCTGCCTCGCGGAAAAGGTCGACGCCTTGGCCGTCTGTTTCATCAATGCCTATGTAAATCCCAAGCATGAAGAACAGGCCGCGAAGATACTGCGGGACCGTTTGCCCGGTGTCTCGGTCACGCTGTCGAGTGAGCTGGTACCCCAAATTCAAGAATACGAGCGCACTAGTACCGCGGTGGTAAACGCCTATATCCGCCCCGTGATTGAACGCTATACCGAACGCCTGGAAGCGCGCTTACAAGATATCGGAATTGGCGTGCCGTTGAACATCATGCAGTCGAACGGAGGAGTGCTTCCGGCGCGAGTGGCGGCGGAAAAACCCATCTTCGTGATCGAATCTGGACCCGCCGCCGGAGTTGTCGGCGCCCAGCGGCTGGGGCAAAAACTAGGCTACGACGACTGTATCGTCTTTGACATGGGTGGCACGACCGCGAAGGCGACCATCATCGCTGACGGCGAATTCTCCATGGCGCCCGAAACCGAAGTCGGCGGTGATGCAGCACTCGGCCACCGGATGACCCAGGGTTCCGGATATCTGGTGCAAGCCCCCACCATCGACATTGCCGAAGTTGGCGCCGGCGGCGGCAGCATCGCCTGGATCGATTCTGGCGGTGGCATCCAAGTCGGCCCGCAGAGCGCCGGGGCGATGCCAGGGCCGGTGTGCTACGACCAAGGTGGCACGGAGCCGACGGTAACAGATGCGAATTTACATCTTGGGTATATCAATCCGGGGGCACTGGTCGGCGGCGAACTTACGCTGAACCGAGAGAAATCTGAGGCAACGTTAAGCGATATCGCCAAGCGCCTTGGGCAAGAAATTACTGATACTGCGTACGGCGTTCATCTGATCGCCAATGCTCGAATGATGCGCGCGCTGAGCGCCGTCTCGTCGGAACGTGGCCTCGACCCGGCTGGATTTCCCTTGATGGCGTTCGGCGGTAATGGCGGCGTACATGTCTGTAACCTGGCCGAGGCCTTGCGTTGCCAACATGTCCTGGTGCCACCCGCCGCTGGATTGTTCAGCGCCCTCGGCCTGCTTTTCGCGGATATCGAGCACCAATGCATCCGCGCCTTCTATCAACCGTTTGACGCGATCGATTTGGAGCACTGCAACACGGTGCTGGCGGGGTTGTGGGACGAAGCCGATGGATTGATTGCCGCCGACAGCTATGAGCCTGATTCCCGGAACGTAAAGTGTTTCGCTGATTTGCGCTATGTCGGCCAGAATACCGCGCTGACCCTGCCGATCCCGAATCCGCCCTTGAACGCCGCCAAACTTGCAGAGATCGAGGAGACCTTCGCGCAAGCCCACGAAGCCACCTTCGGTTATCGCTCGGACGAGGAAAGCGTGCAGTTCGTCACCATCAAAGCTGTCGGTCGAGGCTTGTCCGCGACATCGCGCGTGCCCGACAAAGTGACCGTGCCAGAAGGCTTGGCTAAATCCGGGCATCGGGATGCCTATTACGGTGAGGAGCATGGTTGGGTCGCCACCCCGATCATCGCGCGAAACGACCTTGGACCCGACCCGCGTCCCGGACCTCTCATCGTCGAGGAATACGACAGCACCACGGTGGTCCGCCCGGGCTGGACCGCGGCACTCGACGATTGGAATAACATCGTCCTGATCAGGCCCGATGCCTGAGAGCGGTATTCGATTCCGGCGCGCCGCATCCGCTGACTTGCCCGCCATCGTCGATCTGTTGGTGGACGACGACATCGGCGCGACCCGGGAAGTACCGGGAACTCCACTAGACGGGCGATATCTCTCCGCCTTCGCAGCAATCTACAAAGACCCGAACCAATTCCTCGTCGTAGCCGAACAGGAGAGGGATATCGTCGGCTGCCTGCAGCTCACCTTCATACCGGGCCTATCGCGCACCGGCATGTGGCGCGGCCAGATCGAAAGCGTCCGTTCGGCTAGGTCGGTTCGCGGCGAAGGCCTCGGACGGGAAATGTTCGAGTGGGCGATCGAAAAGTGTCGCGACCGAGGCTGCGGATTGGTGCAACGCACCACCGATAAGGGACGACCCGACGCCATGCGGTTTTACGAAGCACTCGGCTTCGAGGCGAGCCATGAAGGCATAAAGCTTAAACTGTAAGCATCGGCTCAGCAGAGTGGCGGCAATTCCAGAAGCCCCCATCCCGTATAGCGGTCACGCCCGGGCTTGCCTCGGTCCTTTGTATGCTTGCGGAGGTGCGCGCGAATTTCACCCA
>CAXAGK010000423.1:0-3833 GCA_963968305.1 uncultured Rickettsiales bacterium
GAGTGGAGCGGCGGGCGTGCAGCCCGCCGCCTCTTCGCCGATCGACCCAATCCTTGATGTCGACGGCGTCACCATTCAGTACAAGACCAAGGAACATCTGATCACGGCGACATATCGTGTCAGCTTTCAGGTCTTTCAAGCGGATCGTTTCGTGATCCTGGGCCCGTCCGGCTGCGGCAAGTCGACCTTGTTGAAGTCGGTCGCGGGGTACATCCATCCGGTTGAGGGCGAGATGCGCCTCAAAGGCAATGTGGTGCGTGATCCAGGACCCGACCGCGTCATGGTTTTCCAGGAGTTTGATCAACTCCTACCCTGGAAGACGGTCAAGGAGAACATCACATTTGCGCTGACGAACGGCGGTAAGACATCTTCGGCCAGCGAAGCGAACGACATCGCGATGGAGTATATCCAAAAGGTGAAGCTCGAGCGTTTTGAGAACACCTATCCGCATATGCTCTCGGGCGGGATGAAACAGCGTGTCGCCATTGCGCGTGGCATGGCGATGGAGCCTGATATTCTGCTGATGGACGAGCCGTTCGCCGCACTCGACGCGCTCACGCGCCGCCAGATGCAGGAAGAATTGCTTGAGCTGTGGGACGAGACCCGCTTCACGGTGCTGTTCGTCACGCACTCGATCGAAGAGGCCGTGATTGTCGGTAGCCGTGTCCTCATCATGTCGCCGCATCCGGGGCAGGTGAAGGCGGAGTTGAACGCTCACGATCAATCTTTGGCCACCGTCGGCCAGGAGGATTTTGCTGAGCTGCAAAACAAAATCCACAACATGATCTTCGCGGATCGTGTTTTGGAAGACGAGGTGATCGTGCATGGCTAACGATGGCGCGGTCTCTCTCAACATCCGGCCGGAATTCGAAAACCCGGCGGTGGAAGAAGCCGTCATCGGCGATATCGAGCGCCGTCTCTCGCTCTGGGAGCGGATCTCGAACATGGATCCGGTGCGTAAGCTCTCGGTGCTGCTCCTACTGGTCGTCTCGTGGGAGCTGTATACGCAGCTCGGCGATATCAACGAGTTGATGTTCCCGACCTTTAGCGCCACGGCGAAAGCGCTGGTCTCCGCATTTGTGAACGAAGGCCTCCTGCAGAACGTCTGGAATTCCCTCCGGCTCTTATTAGTCGGCTATTGCATCGGCATCGGGATCGCGGCGGTGCTGGTCGTACTTGGCGTTTGGACGCGTTTTGGCGGGGATCTGTTGACGACCTTGACCGCCATGCTCAACCCACTACCGGCAATCGCGCTCCTGCCGTTGGCGATGATTTGGTTCGGGCTCGGTGAGCAGGCTATCATCTTTACATTATTGCATTCAATCATCTGGCCGGTCGCCCTCAATACCCATGCGGGCTTCCAAGCGGTCAGCGAGACTCTGCGGATGGTCGGCCGCAATTACGGCCTCAGCGGGCTGTCGTATATCTTCAAGATTTTGGTTCCGGCGGCGTTCCCCGCCATCATGACCGGCTTACGCATCGGCTGGGCATTTGCGTGGCGGACATTGATCGCGGCGGAACTCGTGTTCGGCGGCCAAGTGCAAGATACGTCGGGTGGCCTCGGCGCCGAAGGTTCCAACGCGGGCGGCCTTGGTTGGATCATTTTCGCCAATCAGATGGAAAACCAAACCCCTTATGTCTTCGCCGGATTGTTCACGGTGATCATCGTTGGCATTCTGATCGAGAACGGCATCTTCCGGAACATCGAAGACCGGACAATACGCAAATGGGGCATGCAGAAGGCATGATGAGGACGAACACGTTATGAGCGACAAGGCACTTGAGCTTTATATCAGGCCCGAATTCGAGAGCGGTGAGCTGGGTGCCGCGACCGATGTCGATGTCGAGCGTGAACTATCGCTCTGGGAGAAGTTTTCGAACATCAACGCCGTTCGCAAGTTCTCCATTCTTCTCGGCCTCGTCGCCTTGTGGCAATTCTATACCTGGTACAGCAATGTCGAGCCGCTGTTGTTCCCATCGTTCTTCTTCAGTTTGGAAACTCTGTGGAAGACGATTCTGTCGGGTGAGATGTTCGAGAAAATTGGAATAACCATCTACGTCCTGCTGTTGGGGTATGCCGCGGGATTGGCCTTTGCGGCATTATTCTTGATCTTTGCGGTTTCGACCCGGATTGGCAGCGATTTTCTTAGCACCATGACAGCGATGTTTCAGCCACTGCCGGCGATTTCACTTTTGCCGCTGGCGATGCTGTGGTTTGGCCTTGGCATTCCAGCATTGGTTTTCGTCACCATTCATTCGGTGCTTTGGGCGGTCTCGCTCAGCACCCATGTGGGTTTCATGAGCGTCAGTGAGACGTTGCGGATGGTCGGGCGGAATTACGGCCTGAAAGGCATACCGTACATCCTGAAAATTCTCGTCCCGGCGGCGTTCGGCTCTATTTTGACGGGCCTCAAGATCGGCTGGGCCTTCGCGTGGCGCACCCTGATCGGGGCAGAACTGGTCTTCGGTGCGGCCGCGGGCAATGGCGGCCTCGGTTGGATGATCTTCGAGAAGGGCGACAATCTCGATACCGAATATGTCTTCGCGGCTCTTTTCATGGTCATCGTCATCGGCCTGCTCGTCGAGAACGTTATCTTCCGGAGCGTTGAAATCCGGACCCTCCAGAAATGGGGCATGCAGCGCTAAGACGCGTGCGCCGCGCCCCCCCGCATTGGGAGCAAATACCATGAGCCTTTCGGTTGAACGCATCAACGATACCTTCGTCGGCGAGATCGGCGGTGTGAACCTGTCCGACGACCACGGGCCGGACGAAATTGCCGCCATCCGCGGGGCGCTGTTGGAGCACGGCATGCTGGTGTTCCACGGCCAGGACATGACGAACAAGGAGCACGTCCGGTTTAGTCAGAAATTCGGCCCCTCCGAAATTCATACGGTGAAACAATACCTGTTACCGGATTTTCCGGAAATCATTGCGTTAGCCAACCGTGGAGAGCAGGGCACCAAGCCGATCGCTAATGGCGGTGCGTACTGGCATTCGGACATCACTTACAAGGCGCAGCCACCGATGGGCTCGATCCTCTACGGCATGGAAATACCGCCGGAAGGCGGCGACACCCTCTATTGCGACATGGCGGCCGCCTACGACGCGCTGTCGGATGAGATGAAAGCTAAGATCGATGGCTTAAAGGCGGTGCACAGTTACCTGCCGCGCTTCATGGCCTCGCGGCAGATCGATGACGGGTTCAAAAAGGCGCAGTTCGAGTTGTCGGACGAACAGAAGGCGGAGCTGGCCGAAGTCGTCCATCCCATCGCGCGCACCCATCCGGAGAATGGCCGCAAGGCCTTGTTCATCAATGAAGGCTTCACGGTGCGTGTCGAGGGCATGGACGAGGCCGAAGGCAAAGCCCTTCTCGACGAGCTGAACGCTCACGCGACGCAAGACCGTTTCATCTACGCTCACGATTGGTCCGTCGGCGACGTGGTGTTCTGGGATAACCGGGTCACCATGCACAAGGCGACCGAGTACGACCGGCAATACGCACGCCGCATGCACCGGACCACAGTGCAAGGGGACGTGCCGGTTTAAGCTGTCCGGTCCGCCGTCCCGTCATTCCCGCGAAGGCGGGAATCTAGTGGCTCGGTGGTGATTACCTGGATTCCCGCCTTCGCGGGAATGCCGGCTGATTGGGGATAGCTCAACCTGTCCCTGGTTTCCTGCGCGGGGTAGATCAAAACGCTTGGAAAGGCGGCATCATGTCTTCGAAAGTAGAAACGTCGACACCGGCCAATACAAGGAACCCCGTCGAGCCCCAAAGTCACATCGCGACAGTCAGACAGCACTTCACCCAAGCGGCCTAGCAGTGCTGCGCGCG
>CAXAGK010000424.1:0-3823 GCA_963968305.1 uncultured Rickettsiales bacterium
ATTTTGATATTCGGAGACTGGTTCGCAATAGACTGACAGCACCATCCAACGGATTGTTCGCCCTGTTGAAATCGTGCGCGTAAAGTCATTCTTCGTCGATTTCGCCCGGTTCGTAGAGACAATCGCGGCCCAGCTTGTCGAGGCAGAGCTCCGCCGTCCACGGCAGCATTAGCGAGCCGCAACGGCTGTCCCGGTAAATTCGTTCCAGGGCCAGACTTTTCAACATCGACTGGCCGCCGCAGGTACGGATGGCGAGCTGTGCCAACTCATTCGCATTCTCCATCACAGTGTATTGCGCAGCGTAGGCCCGCATTACCTGCTCCTTCGTCGGGTTCGCGCGCGCTTCCGACATAGCCTGGAACCAAATCGATTTCGTCTGTTCCAGCGTCACCCGCATCTGCGCGACGGCGATCTGCTTGGTCGGATACATCCGCCGCTTGACGGGCGGCGTACCCTTCATCTCGCCACGCAAATACGAGACGGTGAAGTCGTAGGCAGCCTGAGCCTGACCCATGTAGGTGGGTGTCAGGGTCATGAACATGTGCGGCCATTGGGTTGCCGCCTTGAGGTAAAATCCGGGCGGCATTAGCTCTGCACCGTCTGGCACGAAGACGTCTTCGAACAATAGATTGCGGCTGACCGTGCCGCGCATGCCGAGTGGGTCCCAATTGCCCTCGACCGTCACACCGTCACTCTTGGCAGGGATCGCTAAATAGAGCGTGTTTCCCCGGCTCGCCCGATCGTCTGCACTCTCTAGTTCGGTGCACAAGACGCCGTAGTAGTCCGCACTCCCCGCTAGCGAGGCGAAGATCTTCTTGCCGTTGACAATCCAGCCACCCTCGATCCGAAGCGCCCTCGTCCCAAACGCCACAACACCCGCCGCCGCGGCACCCCCTTCCGAGAACGGCTGCGCGTAAATCGCCCCGTCATCGAGGATGCGCCGATAATGGACGGCTCGGTTCTCCCGATGCCGGCGCCGGTCGGCTTCGTTCATCTCCAGATCGTCGGTGAGCGCTCCCGACCAGAGACACGAGCAGACATGCATGTTCCAGGTGAGCGCGGTGGAGCCGCAATACCGGCCAATCTCGGCCGCGACGACCGCATAGCCGCGCAATCCAATACCGTGGCCGCCATACTCTTCGGGAATGCAGATCCCCATTAGTCCCGCTGCATACATATCGCGGTAATTTTCCATCGGAAATACTGCGTCGCGATCGTACTGGGCAGCTCGTGGAGCAACCTTGCTCTGGCCGATCTCCCGGGCGACGGCGGCAAGGTCTCGCTCCCGGTCGCTTAGGCCCCAGGCGTCGGCATCGAACATCGGTCTGTCAGGTTCACTAACCATCGTGATCCTCGTTATGAATGAAGTTTCAGCGGTGGCGCCTTATGAAGTCGAGCACAGCCCAATTGAAGGCTTCGGCGACTTCTATATTCGCCAAATGACCAGCGCTTGAAAGGCAAACGTACTCCGCCCCGGCTATCTTGGACGCCATCCTTTCCATCATACCGGCGGGCGCATTGGTGTCATGTTCACCGGCAAGCACGAGGGTTGGCACCTGGATATCGGGCAAAGCGTCCCGCCCCTCGAATGTAACCAGAGAGTGGATCGTCGCCCCGTACACATCGGGCGGCACTTTGGACATGCAACTCTCCGCGAAGGCCACGCTTTCCGGCAACGTCGAGTCGCCCACAAGTTCCGAGACGACATCCACGGCCACCTCCGCCATGGTTTGCCCCGCTTTGAGCGGCGCTAACCGGGCGGCGACGAACTTCTGTTGAAATTCACCGTTGGGATTGCCGAAGGCGGGCGAGGTCTGCGCCAAGACCATCGAGGCAAGCCGGGTCTGATGCGCTCTCGCGAATTGCTGCAGAACCATACCGCCGATCGAATGGCCAACCACATGCGCAGTCTCAAGAGAGAGTCTGTCGAACAAGCCCAATAACGCGTCGGCCAAAGCAGGAAACGTCATATCGGCCTGCGGCGCCGAACCGCCATAGCCTGGCATATTCCAAGCGACCGCGCGGTACCCCGCGTCGGCAAATCGATCGAGCTGATTTGAGAAACTTTCCGCCCCGCCGCCGATGCCGTGCAGGAAGATCACCGTCGGCCCGACGCCGCGAGCGATATAGTTCACGGTCACCAACGCCCACTAGCTCACAAGCTTGCCATTCTGGACGACCGGCGTGCCGTCGAGGGCGATTGTGCAGCCGATCATCGGCAGATCGAAATGGCCAAGCGTATGCCGGCCCGCCACCTCGTTGGCGCCGGTCGAGAACAGAAAGTTACCGGCCAGGGCGCGCAATTCCGTGCCATTGGTGTCGCGCTGGTCGTACATGGTAAGCGCTTCATAGCGTGCGCTGGGGTTCAGTCCCCAGCCGACATGGGAAACGCCATAGGCTTCGGGATCGTCCCATGCCGCGTAGTATTCGCGCATCAGCGCCGCATCCATGCCATCGCCCTCGACCGCAGTGACATAATCATCCTCTATGACCAACGCGATGGGCGTCTCGAGATATCGTTTGAAGGTAAGGTTGATGTCGCCGGGATGCATCACCAAGCGGCCGTTGACCGAATGGCGCTTCGGAAAGGCAACGATCACGCCGCCCGGCCAATGGGCGACGGTGCCCGGCCGATCCGTCCATCCCCAAACGCCGGCTGCCGGGCACTCCTTCAGGTCCACGGTCAAGTCGCTGCCCGCCGCGGAGGTCACCGTCATCGTGTTTGCCTTGCGGCACCGTGCGACAGCCGCGCGGACGGCTGTCTTCAAGGATTCGTCCGGCACCAGCCGTTCCAAAGCTTCGGGGTGCTCGTTGGAGATCATCAAGACCCGTGCCCCACCTTTCAGGATTGCCGTCAACTCGGGAGCATGCAGCAGCCCCTCAACAGTCAGATCGACCACCATTCCGCTCGACGACAACGCGGCAATGGCCGGCTCAAGGCCTTGCAGCGCGTCGCTCGCACCAGTCGAGCGGACCGGCACCGGCGCACTTTGGCGGGGCGACGGCATCACAACGTGGAACGCCTTGGCGCCCAACAATTGGAGCGCCAACTCTGTGAGACGGACGTTCAACTCGCGCGATTGCGTCTCCGACAGGATCGCTACCGCCTCGCCCTCGGTCACGCGGCATAGCTCGAAGACACGGCGGAAGGCCTCAATCCATTTTGCTTCAATTCTATCGGTGAGCATATCCCTGCCCTATACCACCTTGACAAAGATGATCTTGACCGCGTGTGTAGCTTTAATCCAGCGAGGATGTTGACGCAGCCCGCCTTACAAACCCTTTCCCCGATATTCAGATAACTCCTAAACTTGGCTCCGATGATAGTCAAACGAGCTTCATCTTGGAAAGATGAATCACGTTTCCGCTTAAAAAGCGGATTTTAACCGCACACTTCCCCCTCACCCTCATGATCTTTCCTCTGTTCAGCCTGCCACCAGGGCTGGTCGGCACAGCCTGTCGATTCGTTCCAGGATTTCTCTGAACAGAGCGCGGGGTCCGGCGACCTCGGCCAGTTGGAAGGTGACATAGCGGCCTTGGCGAGACCTTGGGCTCCGATCATCGCTAATTTCTCTCTCAGAGTCGTCAGCGACTAATGTTCGACCTATTCGGACAGAGCCAAGGTCCGCAAAAATTTGTTGAGGTTGTCGGCCAAAGTGTGAAGCTGGAAGCACACCTCGTTGTTACGGAACTGCCGGCATGACAGCCGTGTCCATTTGTGGCGCTCTTAGGCAGTGTCAGAGCAAATTGGCTTGAGCGGAGCGGGGTCGGTCCTTAGCGTCGTTGGATGAGAAATCCATTCCGCTATTTCAACAGTTCACCC
>CAXAGK010000425.1:0-3796 GCA_963968305.1 uncultured Rickettsiales bacterium
GCCGTTCGGATTTCTGCGGATCGGGGTATCTAGGAAGGTCTGGGATTGGACTGAGTGGGGGCTGAGAGCGAGCCGTTGACCGACTTGCTAGCTGTTAAGGACTTGCGGGTAAAATTCCGCGTCCATGGAGGAACCGTTGATGCGGTGAAAGGCGTTTCTTTCACGATTCGCAAAGGATCGACCGTCGCTTTGGTCGGTGAATCCGGTTCCGGGAAATCCGTTATTTCGCAATGTGTGATGGGAATTTTGCCCGATGTGGGCGAGATAACCGGCGGCGAGCTGCTGTTCGCCGATCCGCAAAAAAACGGTGAAATCACTGATATCGCGAAACTACCGCAGGATAGCGCCGATATGCGCGCGATCCGCGGTGGGCGAATTTCGATCATTTTCCAAGAGCCGATGACCTCGTTGTCGCAATTGCACACAATCGGCGATCAAATTTGCGAAGCACTCCACCTTCACCGCGACGTTAGCAAATCGGAAGGTTTGCGGCTGGTGGCGGAAATTCTCGGGCTCGTGGGTTTTCCGAATCCATCCGGTGCCTTGAGGATGTATCCGTTTGAGTTGTCGGGCGGATTGCGGCAGCGGGCGATGATCGCAATGGCGCTGGTCTGCCGGCCGGCGCTTTTGATCGCGGATGAGCCGACGACGGCGCTCGATGTTTCCATTCAGGCACAAATTTTGAAGCTGATTCAAAATTTGCAGCACGAGCTCGGCATGGCGGTGCTGATGATCACGCATGACCTTGGTGTCGTCGCCAATGTCGCCGAGGAAGTGGTCGTGATGTA
This sequence comes from uncultured Rickettsiales bacterium, assembly GCA_963968305.1. Lineage (GTDB taxonomy): Bacteria > Pseudomonadota > Alphaproteobacteria > UBA8366 > UBA8366 > UBA6544. The sequence goes on from CAXAGK010000425.1 coordinate 789, forward strand.
TCACGGCGAGATCATGGAACGCGGCACGGCTCAGGACATTTATGAGAACCCGCAACATCCCTATCTCCAGGGTTTGATGAATGCGGTGCCGCATTTTGACATGAAGCCGGGCGAGCGATTGGTTCCCTTGCGCGAGATCCAGCATCAGACCGGACCGGCGATGGCGGCGAAGGAACCGTGGCCGGAAGGCGCCGATGCAGCGGGACCACTCTTGGACGTGCGCAATGTGGTCAAGCGCTACACAATCCGCAAGAGCGGTTTCTTTGGCGGTGGTGACGCTGTCACCGTGGCCGCAGTCAATGATGTCAGCTTCCAAATCAAGCGCGGGGAGTGCTTCGGTCTCGTTGGCGAGAGCGGCAGTGGCAAGACGTCCGTGAGCAAGCTCATCATGCGGGCGATAACGCCGGACGAAGGTGAGATCGTCTATAATGACCGGGGGACGTCGGTCGATCTTATGAAGCTCAACGCCCAGGAATTGATGGCTTTCCGGCGCAAAATTCAAATGGTGTTCCAGGACCCGTTCGGATCGTTGAACCCGCGCATGACCGTCTTTGACGTGATTCGCGAACCGCTGATTATTCACGAGTTTGGCGACGCGGCCAAACAGCGCGAGATCGTGCAGGAGTTGATGCGTCTGGTCGGCCTCGACCCGCGTTATCTTAGCCGCTATCCGCATAGTTTTTCAGGCGGGCAGCGCCAGCGGATCGGCATCGCGCGCGCCTTGGCGTTGAAACCCGATTTGCTGATTTGCGACGAGCCGGTCTCCGCACTCGACGTGTCGATCCAGGCGCAGATCCTGAACCTATTCAAGGACATGCAGAAGGAACTCGGTCTGACCTATTTGTTCATCTCGCACAATCTCGCGGTTGTGGACTATGTGGCGGACCGCATCGCTGTGATGTGCCGGGGACAAATTGTGGAAATCGCTCCTCGCGAGGCCTTGTTTAAAAACCCGGTCCATCACTATACGCGGTCCTTGATGGCGGCGGTGCCTTATCCCGATCTCGATCGCAAACTCGATTTCGACGCGTTCGGCTGTGGTGGTATCTCCGATCCTACGGTTTGGCCGAAACCCTTTGCGTTCGACGGTCAGAACACGGTGCGCATGCATGATTTAGGAGAGGAGCATTTCGTCCTCGCCGATGCGCAAGCTTCGATGGAGACTTATCGATGAGACTCGTTGGTGCCCTGTTGATCGGTCTGACCGTGCTTCCGGGGCATCTGGCGGCCTCGTCCCTGGTCGAGGTGCCATATTTATCCAACGACGTTCAGGCTGGAAAATTACCAGCGATCGCGGATCGCGTCCCCGCGCAAGTCGACGTCGTGAATTTGAAGGCGACTGGCAAGGTGCCTGGCCAGTATGGCGGCAAGCTGCATCTCCTGATGGGGAAGCAGAAAGATACGAAGATGATGATGGTCTATGGGTATGCGCGATTGATCGTGTACAATCATGACCTGGATTTCGTCCCTGATCTCCTTGAGAGTTTCGACGTCAAGGAAGAGCGCGAATTCACCTTACGGCTGCGCAAAGGTCACAAATGGTCCGATGGCTATCCCTTTACGGCGGAAGATTTTCGCTACTATTGGGAAGACATGGCAAACGACAAGTCGGTCTCGAAGAAAGGTCTGCCGTCTGCGTTGTTGGTGGAAGGGGAAGGGCCGACATTCGAAGTGCTGGACGAGACCACCGTTCGTTACACTTGGAATAAACCCAATCCCAATTTCGTGACATGGGTCGCCCGGCCGCGGCCGTTACTGCTGTATCGCCCGGCGCACTATCTGAAACAGTTCCACGCAAAATACTCCGACGAAGCCAAGTTGAAGGCGATGGCGGCGAAGGAGAATAAGCAGAATTGGGGACAACTTCACGGCAATCGCGACCGCTGGTATCGCATGGACAACCCGGACCGTCCGACCCTTCAACCGTGGTATAATTCGGTGAAGCCACCATCGGAACGCTTCGTCTTTAAGCGCAATCCATATTATCACCGTGTGGATAAGAACGGTTTGCAGCTGCCATATGTCGACGAGGTGATCATCAATCTCGGCGCCACCAATATGGTCCCGGCCCGGACGGGCTCCGGCGAGGCCGATTTGCAGGCTCGCTATTTGCGGTTCGATCACTTTACCTTCCTGAAGGAAAGTGAGGCCCGCTACGATTTCTCGGTGCGACTGTGGAAGAAGGCGCGCGGATCGCAAATCGCATTGTTTCCGAATCTGAATGCGAAGGAGGAAGTTTGGCGCGATCTTTTTAGGGACATTCGCTTCCGGCGAGCGTTATCGGTCGCGATCAATCGGGCTGAAATCAATCAGGTGATTTACTACGGGTTGGCGAAGGAAAGTCAGGACACAGTCCTGCAGAAAAGCCCGCTCTATAAAGATGAGTACCGGACGGCCTGGGCTAAGTTCGACTTAAAAAAAGCCAATGAGCTGCTCGACAATATGGGGCTAACGGCGCGCGACGACGATGGCATTCGTTTGTTGCCGAACGGGCAACCGATTGTCATCACTGTGGAGACGGCGGGTGAGAGCACAGAGCAGACCGATGTGTTGGAACTGGTGCGTGATGGCTGGCGTGCGGCGGGGATCAAGCTGCTGTCAAAACCGTCCCAGCGCGAAGTATTCCGTCGGCGAATTTACTCCGGCGACACCATCATGTCGGTGTGGTCCGGCGTCTCGAATGGCATTCCGACTGCCTTGATGAGTCCCGATGAATTCACCCCCTCAAGCAAGCTGCAATTCCAATGGCCGCGTTGGGGGCATCACGTCCAATCCGGTGGCAAATCCGGCGAGGCGCCGCAATTGGAAGCAGCCCGGCGTCTGATCGAGTTGAACGACGCATGGGACGCGGAAACCGACCGGGAGGCCAAGGCCAAGATTTGGCATCAAATTCTGAAACTGCATGCGGACAACGTGTTCGTGATCGGGTTAGTGAACGCGGCCATGCAGCCCATCGTCATCAGCAATAAATTACGCAACATTCCCGCCGAGGGCGTCTACAATTGGCA
>CAXAGK010000426.1:0-3794 GCA_963968305.1 uncultured Rickettsiales bacterium
GCATGAAAATCGATCCGCCAATCGACGAAGACCACCCATATGTTGGTCCCGAGCGAACCGACGAGTTGCCGTGCAAAGTTTAGTGTCCCGCCACCAGCATTGAGCTTGTCGGGCGGCAGGGATTGCAACGCTGTATTCATAATGAACGGTTGTACAAAAGCGGTCGCCCAGCGACCAATGAGACCGTACAGCATGATCAACGTGAACGACGTATTGGCGTCGGCGAACGCGAAGGGCACGATCCCCGCAGTGAGAAACACGAGCCCAGTGATGATCGCGGTATGCGGCGGAATCTTGTCCGATAGACGCCCGCTGATCGGCATGATGAACATCGCCACCAACATCGACGGCATGAGCGCCATGCCCGCGTCGAAGGGCGTCATGTTCTGCACGATCTGAGCCGCCACGGGCACAGCATAGACGGAAGCGAAATTACCGACCGCCGTGAAGCACGTCACAACAACGGCCATCAGAAACATCTTGTTCTTGAACAAGGAGAGATCGAGCATCGACGCCGCTTCGCGCCGCTGGGATTGAACGAATGCTGCCATGGAGCCAATCCCTAAGACCATCAGCGAGACGATGTAGTTAGAACTCCATCCGTCGCGGGGCCCGTTGGAAATCGCAGACATTAGGCAATAGAGCCCAATGCAGAGCAGGACATAGCCGATCCAATCGAACTTCGGCGGCTTTTTGTCGCGGACATTGGGCATGAACAACGCACCGAGCGGCACCGCGATCGCCACCAGGACCAGCGGCGCATAGAAGATGTAGCGCCAATTGAACAGCTCTATCGCGAGGCCGCCAAGCGGCGGGCCGACCGAAGCTGCACCGACCAACCCCATGACATAGACGCCGAGCGCCGCGCCCCGTCGGCCTTCAGGAAAGGCTTGGAACACCGTCACCATGACCAATGGCTGGATCACACCGGCGGCGGAGCCCTGGAGGACGCGGCCGAACACGACCATGTCAAAGCTCTCGGCCGCACCGGCCACTAAACTGCCGAACGTGAACAGCGCCAGCGTTCCCATATAGCCCCAGCGCTGGCCGAACACCGCCACGACCCAGGCATTCAGCAATTGCCCCGTGGTCATGGAGATCATGAACGCCGTCGACATCAGCTGAACTTCGCTTGGCCCAACCCCAAACGCCCCCATGACGTCCGGCACGGCGACATTCACTATGGTGCCCGACAACACCATAGTGAAAGCCGCAAACATACCCGTTACTATAACGAATATTCTATACCTATCGCCATATATTTTAAATAATTCGTCTATTTTACTTTATCCCATGCGATATTTTTAAATATTAACCCAATTACATAATTTATTACTTACACCTTCTATTCACAGGCATTTGTTCCGGGCCGTGGAGCCGTCCCGGAACAAATGCCTAAGAGCAACTTTCGATATTCCATGGCCTCACGTACGCGACCGCACCCCCTTCTATCAAATGTAGCCCCAAAGCAGCGCGACGAGTGTACGGGGGAAAATCACCCTCGGCCCTGTCTTATCCGGGCGCGGGCCATAATTCCTATTCGGCAATTTACATTGGAGCAGAGAAGACCATGACCGAACCGACGGATATGAATGGCGCCGAAAGCCTTGTGCGAACCTTGATTGCCGGCGGCGTGGATGTCTGCTTCACGAATCCAGGCACCTCGGAGATGCATTTCGTCGCGGCACTCGACAAGGTTCCAGGCATGCGCTGCATACTAGGATTGTTCGAAGGCGTGCTAACGGGAGCCGCCGACGGCTACTACCGGATGGCGCAGAAACCGGCCTCGACCTTGCTACATCTGGGCCCAGGCCTCGCCAATGGTCTCGCCAATCTGCACAACGCCAAGAAGGCGAATTCAGGCGTGGTCAACGTTGTCGGCGAACACTCGACATACCACATCAAGCACGACGCTCCACTGACCTCCGACATCGAAGGCGTGGCCCGGCCGATGTCGCACTGGGTGCGCACGTCGCTCACCTCGGAAGACGTCTCAAGGGATGGCGCCGCCGCCATCGAAGCCGCGACGCGAGCACCCGGACAGATCGCAACCCTGATCCTGCCCGCCGATACCGCCTGGGGCCCGGCGAGCAAAGTCGTCACCGCGACGCCGCCCCTACCACCCTCGACAGTCACGAACAGCGCCGTCACCGGGGCCGCCGAACTGCTCACCAACGGCAAGACCGCAACGTTACTGTTGGCGGGTGCCGCGCTCACTGAAAAGGGCCTGCAGATCGCCGGGAGAATTGCGGGGAAGACCGGCTGCGGCCTATTGAGCGAGGGTGCCAATGCCCGCCTCGCGCGCGGTGCTGGTCTGCCACAAGTCCTCCGTATTCCCTTCGTCGTCGACCAAGCGGTGGAGATGCTGAAGGGGGCCGGTCAACTCGTCCTCGTCGGTGCCAAACCACCGGTCGCCTTCTTCGGCTATCCCGGTAAACCGAGCCTGCTCTACCAAGAAGGCGTGCCTATGACGCGCCTCGCCAATGCGGACGATGACATCATCGCGGCCTTGGAAGCCTTGGAAGTGGAACTGGGCGCACAGAACTCCTCGATGGCCCATGTCGCAGATGCGGGCCGTCCGGGTCGTCCCTCCGGCGAGCCAACCCTCGACAACCTCGCCGCCGTGATGGGTGCGATGCTGCCGGAAGGCGCCATCGTCGTCGACGAGTCCGTTACCACCGGCCGAGGGTTTTTCCCTGCGACCGCCGGGGCACCGCGCCACGATTGGCTGAACAACCGGGGCGGCTCCATCGGTTTCGGCATGCCGGTTGCCGTGGGCGCGGCCGTCGCTGCGCCAGACCGCCAAGTGATCCTGCTCGAGGGCGACGGCAGCGGCATGTACACGGTGCAATCACTCTGGACCATGGCGCGCGAGAAGCTAAACATCGTCACCATCGTCTTCTCAAACCGCATATACAAAATCCTGCGCGGCGAACTCACCAATGTCGGCGTGCAAAACCCCGGGCCCCGCGCCATCGATATGCTGTCCCTCGATCGACCAAACCTCGGTTGGGTCGACATGGCCAAAGGCATGGGTGTCCCCGGCGAGGAAGTCACCGATTGCGAGGGTCTGATGAAAGCCATCGAAGTCGGCATCCAGACGGATGGGCCGTATCTGATTGATTTGGTGATGTAGAAAAACAACGCCGGCCAACTCGAGTGTCGTGCCCACACATGCGGGTAACCAGTGTGATAGCTATTGACCCTCTGGCAGCTGAAGGGATTATATTTCCTGTCAGCGTTCAAAGGATTTCGAACGCATTTGTATGCAACAACTCGACGCGGATGAAATGAACACACTCCTCTCCCGCCGGACATTCGCGCATCGGCTTCTCGCCACCTTCGCCCTCGCGGCGGTCGGTTTCTCGGCACTGCCTGCTGATGCCGCCGGAAACAAGCTCACCATCTTCAAATCTCCGAGCTGCGGTTGTTGCCAAGCATGGGCCGACCACATGCAGCGCGCCGGCTTCAACGTAGAGATCGTGCAGGCCGAAGACCTCTCACCAATCAAGGTACAATTCGGGGTGCCGCGAATACTGGAGGCCTGTCATACCGCGACGGTCGATAACTACGTCATCGAGGGCCATGTCCCCGCCGGAGACGTAAAGCGGCTACTGCGCGAACGGCCCAAGGCCATTGGCCTCGCGGTGCCCGGCATGCCGATAGGCTCACCCGGCATGGAGCAAGGCAACCAGCGCGAACCCTTCAAGACCATCCTATTTGGCGAGACCGGCTACTACATCTTCGGTAATCACACCTAAGGCGACCGAGTCCGGAGAAAGGTTCGGTCTCGC
>CAXAGK010000427.1:0-3794 GCA_963968305.1 uncultured Rickettsiales bacterium
GCCGCGTCCACATTCACGGCGGCCAAACCCGCTTTCCCGATATTCCGAGGTTTTAAGAGGGTGCGGAACGCGAGCTCGTACTTCGACAGGCTCAGTATGAGGTCTATAATTTCGCTACAGACAATGAACGCCGCATGCCCGAAACCTTAAATCCCAAGACACCCGAACAAGTCCGCGACGCCGTGCGCTGGGCAGCCGAGAACAAGACACCGGTCGAATTGATCGGGCACGGCTCGAAGCGCGCCATGGGTCGGCCCGGCAATGCGGGCCACACGCTCGACGTCTCGGCACTGTCGGGTATCAGCCTTTATGAGCCGGAAGAATTGGTCCTCTCCGCTGGAGCCGGCACCTCACTAGCCGAGATAGAACACACCGTCGCCGGACGCGATCAGCAGCTCGCCTTCGAGCCGCCAGACCTTTCGCACCTGCTGGGACATGACGGCGGCAAGGGCACCTTGGGCGGTAACATCGCCTGTAATCTCTCGGGGCCGCGTCGCATCAAGGCGGGCGCCGCGCGCGATCATTTTCTCGGATTCCAAGCGATCTCGGGCCGCGGTGATGATTACAAATCCGGTGGGCGCGTAGTGAAGAACGTCACTGGCTATGATCTCTGCAAACTTCTGGCGGGCTCCTGGGGCACGCTAGGCGTGATGACGGAATTGACGATCAAGGTACTACCAATGCCGGAGAAGACACGCACGGTTCTGGTCATGGGTTTGGACGGCGACCAAGCCGTTGCGGCGATGACCCGCGCCTTCCACAGCCCGCACGACGTGACCGGTGGCGCGTGGATGCCGCTGAGCCTTACCGCTGGCTCCGGCGCTTCCTATGTCCGCGATGCCGGAGCCAGCGTGACCGCCATCCGGGTCGAAGGACCCGGCCCTTCGGTGGAGTATCGCTGCCGGGTGCTGCGGGAAGACTTGGCCACGTTCGGCCCAACGGAGGAATTGCACGGCCACAACTCCGGTCGGTTCTGGACGGAAGTTCGTGACGTGCTGCCCTTCGCCGATGAGGGTGATACCCGCCCGGTCTGGCGAATTTCCGTGGCACCACAAGCGGGCGCACAACTCGCAGCCCAATTGTCGACTGCGCCCGATGCGGACGCCTTTCTCGATTGGGGCGGTGGGCTCATCTGGCTCGCCGTGCCGCCAACCGATGCCGCGTCCGCCGGCGCCATCCGAAGCGCGGTGGCGGAGACCGGCGGCCACGCGACGCTGATCCGCGCGCCCGACGAGTTGCGCGCCGCCATCCCCGTATTCGAGCCCCCATCGGACGGTCTCGCCAAGTTGAGCGCCCGGATCAAGGAAAGCTTCGATCCGCTCGGCATCCTCAACCCCGGCCGTATGTACGCGGGGGTCTAAGATATGCAAACTCACTTCACCCTGGCCCAGCTCGCCGACCCCGACATTGCGGAAGCCAACACGATCTTGCGGGCCTGCGTCCATTGCGGGTTCTGCACCGCGACCTGCCCGACCTACACGCTGCTCGGCGATGAACTCGACTCACCGCGCGGGCGCATCTATCAAATCAAGGATATGCTGGAACGCGACATTCCGGCCCCGGTCGAGACGGTCAAGCATATCGACCGCTGCCTCTCCTGCCTTTCCTGTATGACGACGTGCCCATCCGGCGTGCACTACATGCATCTGGTCGACCATGCCCGAGCCCATATCGAGCGGACCCACACGCGTCCCCTCATGGACCGGGCGATGCGCCGCTTGCTGGCCTTCGTTCTGCCGAAACCCTTCCTCTTTCGCCTAGCGCTGATTGGCGCATCGCTCGCGAAACCGCTTGCGCGCTTCCTACCGGGCACGCTCGGCGCGATGTTCGGACTGGCACCCGCCTCAGTGCCGCCGCCGTCGCGGGTCGACCGCCCGCAGACCTTCCCCGCCTCGGGAGAACGCCGCGCCCGTGTCGCCTTGATGAACGGCTGCGCGCAACAGGTCCTGGCGCCGGAAATCAACGAAGCGACGGTGCGGCTGTTGAACCGGCTTGGTGTCGAAGTCGTGGTTGCCAAAGGCAGCGGTTGCTGTGGGGCGCTCGTCCATCATATGGGCCGAACCGACAACAGCCATGATCAAGCGGCAGGCAATATCCGCGCGTGGCGACGAGAGATGGAGACGGGTGGGCTCGATGCGATCATCGTTAATGCCAGCGGCTGCGGCACCACGGTGAAGGATTACGGCTTCATGTTCCGCGAAGATGCCGCACTGAAAGAAGATGCGGCACGGATCTCAGGCCTTACCAAGGACATCGCAGAATTTCTGGCGACACTGGACCTGACCGCAGCGAAAGCACCGGAACCGCTGGCAGTCGCATATCATTCCGCCTGCTCCATGCAACACGGTCAGAAGATCACCGACCTGCCAAAGAAATTGCTCGGCAATGCCGGATTCGACATTCGCACCCCGGCAGAAGGACATCTCTGCTGCGGATCGGCGGGCACCTATAATTTGTTACAGCCGGAGATCGCCACGCGGCTGCGGGACCGCAAAGTCGGGCACATCGAGGCGACTAAATCCGACATCATCGCCGCCGGAAACATCGGCTGCATGGCGCAGATATCGGCCGGCACCGATCTGCCGGTTGTCCACACGGTCGAACTGTTGGATTGGGCGACGGGTGGACCGAAGCCTGACGCCTTAGCTGGTCGGCACTTTTAGCGCGTCCAACGGAATATCTTGGCGCAAGACGGTGGCGCCTTTTAGATTTCGTGTCGATAGATGCACGATCGGTTTCGGCGCGTTCCAATCAATCTCAATCACACCGAAATTCGGCTCCCCGAACGGGCCGACCACGCGCCGCGCGTTCGGCCGCTTGCCGCGATTGTATTGATTGAGCGCGCTCGACGTCATATCCCAGAGCGGATAGGGCACCGAAGCGTCGGCGATTTTTGAGTATTCCGAGAAATGTGGATCACCGCTAACGAACAACACACCGTTGGCGGCAGTCTTGCCGATCAACTCGAATAGGCGTCGGCGGTCGCGGGGAAAGTTCGCCCACTCTTCATGTCCAGTTTCTTCCGCCAGTACCCGTGTCCCGCTGGCGATCAGCCGCAGGTCTGCGGGCTTGCGCAATTCCCTCTCGAGCCACCCCCATTGATCCTCGCCGAGCATTCGCGCCGCCGGATCGGGATTGGCGCGGTAGTATCCCATATGCTTTGCCTTCCGCGCCGCGCGTTCCTCGCGTGTCACCTTGACCAAGGGGCTGCGGTCATATCGCACATCCAGCAGGATGATCTGCACACGCTGGCCAAGCGGACCGTATTCATAGGACGTATAAATACCGCCGTTCCGCGTGCGGCGTTCCGAACTCAGCGGCTCACCGAAGAAATCGCAGAAGACCTGTTTCGTCGCGGCCTTCGCCCAGAACCCTGACCCGGCATTGTTCTTACCGAAATCATGATCATCCCACGTCGCCACCACCGGAACCTTTCGACGTAGCGCCTGATAACCGGCATCGCCCCACAACCGTCCGTATTTCGAACGCAGTTCCGAGGTGCTTTCCGTGTCTCCATACACATTGTCGCCGAGGTGGACGAACAGGTCCGGCTTCGCCGCCACAACGCGCGGCCATATCGGCTGCGCCCGGTTCTCTCGCAGGCAAGACCCAAGCGCTATTCGGGTCAGCGGTTGCCCGGGATCCCGCCAAAGAGTGACCAAATCCTTGGACGCAAACGTCGCACAACCCGGTGCCAAGAGCGGTAAGGACAGGGACCACAAGAGAGAACGGCGGGAAATCCCGGTTGCCATATTCACAGGCCTCAAGCTTATAGATTCACACCGATAAGACCG
>CAXAGK010000428.1:0-3792 GCA_963968305.1 uncultured Rickettsiales bacterium
GCTGCCCATTGCCGGGATGTGGATACCAGAACCCGCCCGTTGCGCGATTGCGTCTCCTATTACAACGGAGAGGGAAAGGCGGAGCCGGGAAGCCTGGCATATTACGGCGGTCCGGCGAAATGGCATGAACTTCGTGCCGAGGCGCAGGCGTCTATGGACGTCTATGTTTTCGACGCGGGAGAGCGCTCTCAAGCGGTCGGGAAATAACCGCGCGTTCGATTGGCGAAAGCGACGAGTGACAGCATTACCGGTACTTCGACGAGGACGCCGACCACCGTGGTCAGCGCTGCGCCCGAGTTCAGCCCGAACAGGCTGATCGCTACGGCGACGGCCAACTCGAAAAAGTTGGACGTGCCGATCAAGGCGCACGGTGCCGCTACGTTGAACGGGACGCGCCATAGGTACGCGGCACCATAGGCAATCACGAAAATACCATAAGACTGTACCAACAGGGGCACGGCGATAAGCGCGATCAGAAGCGGCCTATCAAGGATGATATGGCCCTGAAATCCGAAAAGCAGAGCGACGGTCGCCAGCAGCGCTAGGACCGAGAACGGCTTGATACTGCTGGTGAAGCGGGTGACCGCTGCTTCGCTGTCCTCGCCTTGCGCGGCACGTCCGACTAGCCATTTCCGGGTGAGGGCGCCCGCAACCAGCGGGATGACGACATAGAGGCCCACCGAAAGAATCAATGTCTCCCATGGTACCTCAATGTCGGTGACGCCCAACAACAACGCCACAATCGGCGCGAATGCGAAGATCATGATCACATCATTCAAGGAAACCTGAACGAGGGTGTAGGTGGGATCGCCTTTTGTGAGTTGCGACCACACGAACACCATGGCGGTGCACGGGGCCGCGCCAAGCAGAATGAGCCCGGCGATGTATTGTTGTGCATCCTCTGGCGCAATCAAATCGACGAACAGCATTTCAAAGAAAAATATGCCAAGCGCCACCATGGTGAACGGTTTCACCAACCAATTCACGATAATGGTGATCAGCAATCCCTTTGGTCGATCGCCGATATGGCGCAGGCTGGCAAAATCGACATTCACCATCATCGGGTAGACCATGCCCCAGATGAGGACGGCGACGACGAGATTCACCGACGCGAATTCGAGACCGGCAAGAAACACGAAAAGACCGGGTAGAAGATTGCCAAGCGCGATCCCGGTCATGATGCAAAGGGCGACCCAGACGGATAGCCATTTCTCGAAGAAGCCGATACCACCCTCGGGTGCGGCCGCTTCCTGATTTTGTTCGGTCATTCGACGTTTTTTACGTTGTGTAGGGCATTATACCGGCGTCGTCGCGTGAGGTCAGACAGGCTCCGCGAGGAAAACCGGAATTTGGCGCGGCGCTTTGGCTTGATAGTCATTATAGGGTGGGAAAACCTCCGCGCTGATGTCCCAGATACGCTGGCGTTCCGTATCGTCCGTGACCTCGCGGATGCGCATCTTGAAGGTTTCCGTCTTGTCGCGGATTTCGACATCCGGACTGGCCCGCAGGTTATGGACCCAGACCGGGTCCTTTGGGCGGCCGCCATAGGAGCCGATCAAGACATAGCTGTCCTCGATCCGGACCCGCATCAGCGGAATTTTACGGATACCGCCGGTCTTGTTGCCCGTATGCGTGACGATGATGCAGGGCATCCCGGTATCGCGAAGAGTCGTCCCCTCTGTGCCGCCGCTGCCTTCGTACAACTCGACCTGTTCGCGCACCCAATCTAATGCTGGTGGAATGTAGTCAGCCATGACTTTCGCCTCTCTCTATATTTAAATTGAATCGTCTATGCCGCTTCGATAGCGCCCGGGACCGATTCTTCGTTCCAACTCTCGACATACTGCTCGATCGTCAATATGCGCGCGCTTTCCATATTTTGATCGAAATATTCGAACAATCTTCCGTCCGGCGCCTGCAACGACAACAGCAATGTGCAACCATCCGGCCCGCCGCGCTCTAGATGCGGTAGGGCATCAGTGCTGGCCAGCGCATAGTCGCCCTTCTTGCGGATAACCGTCTCGGTGGTGCCGTCGGGGCGTGTTTCGGTTACGTGTTGCTCGCCTTCCAGAATCAGGGTGACGGTCGAGGCGATGTGCCGGTGCCGACGGCAATGACCGCCATTGCCTTCGAAGCGCAACAACATGTCGAGCCGTCCGCTCGGCAAGTCGTAGCCGAGGAGGCTGTATTCGAAGTCGATCTTGAAGTCCGGCTCGCGCGGGTCGGAAATGCGCCGCCATTCGACGGATTGCGGATCGAAACTGTCTGAGAGTTTGGGCATCGGACATTCTCACAATGGTGATCGTGTAGGCAAACTACCAGCGCAGCTGCAACTGCGACAAGCGTTCGCATACCCGGGACTATTCTAATTGCGGCGCTATCGTCTTTCTAAAAGTAGAAAACTATAAGCGGGCGCGTGGCCTTCCGCATCGTGCGCCTCGCGGGAAATTTCTCGCCAGAGGGAGCGGTCGAAATCGGGGAAAAAAGTGTCGCCGTCGATTTCCGCGTGGACCTTGGTTAGATGCAGCCGCCCTGATGTGTCGATTGCCGCGGCGAATAGTTCCGCGCCGCCGATGATCATAGCCTCGTCTTGTCCCGCAGCGAGGGTGAGGGCGCTTTCCAGCGAATCGGACATCTCCGCCCCTTCGGCTTTGTAGCTGGCGTTGCGGGTGACCACGATATTGCGGCGGCCGGGCAGAGGTTTGACGTATAGGGACTCCCACGTCTTGCGGCCCATGATGATGGGTTTGCCCATGGTGACCTGTTTGAAATGCTTCAGATCGTTTGGCAACCGCCACGGCAAATCGCCGTCGCGCCCGATCACGCGGTTCTCAGACATGGCGACGACGAGGGTGAGGATCATTTGGGACACCGTGTGAGGCCGTCGTCCTTCGACAAGCTCAGGATGGCGGTAATTGTAATTCTTAATCTCATCTACGCGTCATCCTGAGCTTGTCGAAGGACGACACTCGCTCGGTATCAAACTGCCACCGCAGCCGGAATGTGTGGATGGAAACGGTATCCCTCTAACGTGAAATCTTCAAAGCGGAACCCGAATATATCCGTGACGTCCGGATTGATCGCCATGGTCGGCAAGGCATAGGGCGTACGGGATAGTTGTTCGTCCGCCTGTTCGATATGGTTCGAATAGATATGTGCGTCACCGAGAGTGTGCACGAACTGACCGACTTTTAGGCCGGTCGCCTGTGCCATCATCATGGTCAGCAATGCATAGGAGGCGATATTGAAGGGCACGCCGATAAAGATATCTGCGCTGCGCTGGTAGAGTTGGCAAGAAAGTTTGCCTTCGAGAACATAAAATTGGAACAGACAATGGCAGGGCGGCAACGCCATGTTGTCGACTTCCGCCGGGTTCCAGGCCGAGACGATGAGGCGGCGCGAATCTGGATTGGTCCGGATTTGATGAAAGACGTTCGCAACTTGATCGATCGTCTCGCCGCCTGGTGCCGGCCAAGAGCGCCATTGCGCGCCGTAGACCGGGCCCAACTCGCCGTTCTCGTCCGCCCACTCATTCCAAATTGAAACACCGTTTTCCGTCAGATAAGCAATATTGGTATCGCCTTTCAGGAACCACAGAAGCTCGTGGACGATGGATTTCAGGTGCAGTTTCTTGGTTGTCACCATGGGGAATCCGTCCGCCAGGTCGAACCGCATCTGATGGCCGAAGACGCTATAGGTTCCGGTCCCCGTGCGGTCGTCTTTCCAAACGCCGTCTTGGCGCACGCGGTGGAGGAGATCGAGATATTGCTGCATGGGAAGCAGGATACAGCA
>CAXAGK010000429.1:0-3792 GCA_963968305.1 uncultured Rickettsiales bacterium
TCAAGCGCGGAAGAAGTCGGTGAATTTGTCGCCAACCAATTCCCCGGTCCTCTGACCTGGAAGGACATCGAACATTTCCGGGAAATTTGGTCGGGAAATTTGGTGCTGAAGGGAATCATGCGAGTCGACGATGCGATCCGCGCCGCCGAAGCGGGTGTGGATGGGTTGATGATTTCCAATCATGGTGCCCGGCAGCTCGACCGCGCACCGTCGCCGCTCGACGTACTTCCCGCAATCGACGCGGCGGTTGGCGACCGGATGACCTTAATGCTGGATGGTGGCATCCGGCGGGGGGCAGACATTATGATCGCGCTCTGCATGGGCGCGAAATTCATCTTCATGGGCAGACCGACGCTCTACGGCTGCATCGCCGGTGGACAACTCGGCGCCGCGAAGGCGGTAGAGATCGTCCGCTCGGAAATTGAAACCAATATGAAGCAGCTGGGCTGCCCGTCGCTCGATCAACTCGGTCCCGATTTCTTGCATTGGGACGCGGATGAAGCGCTCCGGAATTTACGGGGCTAGGCTTTCGGCGACAACATATGCGCCGCCGCAATGGCGATCAGTGAAAGTACAGCGAAGCCTGCCGAAATACTGAAAACCATTGCCGGCATTCCCGCATCGAGCAGGGAGCCGAGAAGCAGCGGTGCCAGGCTGACGCCGATCGAATAGCCGACGAAGACGAAACCGAACACCTTGCCGGTTTGTCCCGCTGGAATGATTGCTTTCAGCATCAGGTCACGCGCCGGAAGAACCGCGCCGAGGCCGACACCTGCGGCGATCATGATCACGATGAGAATCCCTTCCATCGGCGCGACAAAGACAGGCAGCACTGTTGCGACAGCCGCTAAAATCAAAGCTGCGGCAGCCGTCACAGCATGTCGTGGGTATTTGTCGACGACGAAACCCGCGAGCAGAATGCCGCCGACGACGCCGAAGAGATGCCCTGTCAGAGCGGTGTTGGCGGTGTCCAACCCGAGGCCATGAAGGTCGATCAATCCACTCACTGTAAAGGCGAGGAGGCCGCCGCTCGCCATTCCGTAGAGAATGAAGAATGCGAGGAATAGCAATACCGGCGGTGTCAGCAAAAGAGCGATGCCCTTACTGCCCGCGGGTTGGCCTACTTCGCTTTCGCTATGGCTTTCGCCTATGAGGACTCTGCGCCTCACGGTCATAACCGCCAATACCAGCAGGCCGATCCCACCAGTGACGATCAAGGCGGTTCGCCAATCCGTATAGGCCGCAATCGTCAACATGGCGACGGGCGCGCAGGCACCGCCGAGAAAGCCGGAGAATGTGTGAACTGAATAGGCGCGGCCAAGGCGTTTTTCGCCGATGGACCCGGCCAGGATCGCGTAATCAGCCGGATGAAAGACGCTATTGCCGAGGCCCGCAAACACCGCCAGGACTAGGAGCATCCAATAGCTGTCGACGAAACCCATCAACATGACCGATGTGGAAATCAAACAGAGGCCCCACAATAAAACCCGGCGGGGTCCCAGGTGGTCGACGAGAAATCCGACTGGCGCTTGGAGAATACCGCCGAGGAAGCCATAGGCGGTCATGGCGAGACCCAATTCGATATAGGAGACGCCGAACTCCATCTTTAGCAGCGGGAACAAGGGGGGCAGGGCCAGGCCATAGAAATGGCTGAGATAATGCCCGGCGCTAATCAGGCTGATGGCCCAGCGCTCATCGCCCGACGCGCCAGCGTCGTCTAGCTCTTCTGCAACTGCCGCTCTATCAGACATCCATTTCACCCAGTCTCGGAATAACGGCCTGGATAGTTAGGCGGTCACCCGGACAATGCAAACATCCAATCGGCGAATGCCGACCGGTCCAATCCGTTTAATCCCGTCCACCCGAGCTGCCGTATCACCCTTCAGCTGGCCACCATACGTCGCGTTCCAGGTGCTGGTGGCATGCGGGGCGGGCCTGCGAAACACTGTGCAACGTCCATCCATTGGTTGGCGACAGTGCCGGTCACGTGCAGGGCTGTGTCGCCTATGTTTCGGGTCTGCGTGACCACTTGGCAGAACTCAACAGCCGATCCTTCGACGCGCTCCGCGTCCGACGGAACGTTCCATTCCCAGATCTTGCCCGACGGGCCCGTCAATCGTACATGGGGCTTCGGTTCTGGGACATCTTCACCGCGATTGACGAAGGTCCAGCCGAACGTGTTTACCCCGAGTACCGCCACATTCTTAATCCGATCGGTATCTTGTCGTTCTGCACCGAGCAAATCAAAGGCGGCCTGGCCATGGGACCATGTTTCCATCAGGCGTGCAGTAATGCTGGAACGGACGCTCATATCAGGGCCAACCCATTTCACGCGCTTCTTTGGATCGGCTTCGGCGAATCGATCGCTCATGGGGCCGTAGAAGTCACGCCAAGCCGTCAGCAATGCACGGCCTTTTAGGCCCTCGAGCACGGTTGCCGTCGCATCCGTGCCTTCGGCTCCGGCATCTCGAAGCGCTTTGATCTTGGCATAGGTTTTGTGGAACTTGGCCTCGTCGTTGAGCGAGAGGTCGGCCAACATATTGCCGTGATGCAGATGCCCGAGAATATCGTTAAAGGTCCACCCTTTGAACAATGTTGGGCGTTCAAAATCAGCGTCGCTTAAAGGGTTTATAAGGGCGAATAAGGTCTCGCTCTCGTCCTTGAAATCTTTTGCTTGCTCAAGCATCTTGGTCTCCCTCTCTCGTGATCCACGGTCTTCCAAAAGAACAGATGTATAGGTCATTCCTTCGGTGGCGAGCAGTCCGCTTGCCGCCCGTACCGTCAGTCTCTACTAACGATGTTCCTGTAACTCCGATTAAGGATGGGCCAGATGCCTCTCGGACTTGAGCGTGACATCGTAGATCCTGAAATACGCCGTCGCGCGGTCGAACGTTTCGCTGAGAGCGGTGTGCGCTTGCCGCGCCTCTCCACGCTTGCCGATCCAGTAGGTCAGAGTGTATCGATGCCGGAGGATTTGTCGGCCGTGGACCCGGATGCGGCCGATGCTCGCAACCTGTTTCGCGTCCATTGGCACAATGGCGAGGACCGCCGATCTCTTGTCGAAACGCCGGAGCATATGGTGTTGCCGTCGGAACTGACTGGCGTGGAGGCAAAAATCATCGTCGCCACCGGAAACCGCTTTCCCATGGTTCGAGCCCATAAGGTCTTGGCGGCCTATGGCTGTCTTGTCCCGCGTTTGGTGACGGGGCAATTCGATCCCACCCAACATCGGGCGATCTGGCCGTCGACCGGCAATTACTGTCGGGGCGGTGTCGCAATCTCGCGCATCCTGGGATGCCGGGGTGTTGCCGTTCTACCGGAAGGCATGAGCCGGGAGCGATTTCAATGGTTAGAGAACTGGGCCGGCTCACCCGAGGACATCGTTCGCACGCCGGGCACCGAGAGCAACGTGAAGGAAATATACGACGCTTGTCATGAGCTCGCGGCGATCCCCGACAACGTCATTCTCAATCAGTTCAATGAGTTTGGAAACTACATTGTCCACCGCGCGGTCACGGGCCCCGCCATGGAGAAAATCTTCCACGCGGTCGACGCCGATGGCGGCTTGCGAGCGCGGGCATTTGTCTCGGCCACCGGATCAGGTGGCACTTTGGCGGCGGGGGATCATTTAAAACAGGCTCTCGGCGCGGATATTTGCGCGGTGGAAGCGCTTGAATGCCCGACCTTGTTGATGAACGGTTATGGTGAGCACAACATCCAAGGCATCGGCGACAAGCACGTGCCCTTCATCCACAACGCGTTGAATACCGATTATGTCATTGCCGTCTCGGA
>CAXAGK010000430.1:0-3765 GCA_963968305.1 uncultured Rickettsiales bacterium
CGCATCTGAATGGCACGCTCATTCATGGGCTTGATTATGACGACACGCATAGTGGTGCGGTTGTTCACACCTCGGCCAGTGCCGTGCCGACCATGCTGTCGGCGGGTCTCGCCACCGGGGCCACTGGGCGCCAGGCATTGGGTGCTTTCCTGATTGCCTCCGAAGCCGCCAGCCGCATAGGAGCGGCTGCCAATGGTGGGTTCCATCAACGGGGATTCCATCCGACCGGTGTCGTCGGCGCTTTCGGCTCCGCGATCGGGGCCAGCTATCTCTATGGCCTCAAGGGCGATCAATTGCTCGACGCACAAGGCATCGTGCTGTCGCAAGCCGCCGCGAGCCTCGAATTTCTGGACGATGGTGCTTGGACCAAACGCAATCATCCGGCTTGGGCCAGCGTGTGCGGCCAAACGGCAGCGATGATGGCGAAGCATGGGTATTTCGGTCCGCGCAAACCGTATGAAGGGCGCTACGGTCTGTTCAATCTTTATATGCGCGATCCGGCGATGGCCGACCCGCGTGTCATGACGGACGGTCTCGGCGAGGCGTGGAGTATGATGGATATCGCCTTCAAGCCCTATCCGGCCTGCCACTTCAATCACGCTTTTGCGGACGCTACCTTGGCGTTGAAGGAGAAACACGGATTGAGCCCGGCGGACGTCAAATCCATGACGGCGCGCATTCACGAGGATCAATCGAACGTGGTGTGTGAGCCGGAGGCCAATAAGATGCATCCGCAGAACGCTTATGACGCACAGTTCAGCGTGCACTACATCATGTCTGCCAGCTTGACGCGGGGGCAATTCACCCTCGACGAGTTGGAAGACGACGCGCTGCGCGATCCGACGATCCTCGACCTCTGCTCGAAGTCCGGCTATGAGATCGATCCTGACTCCGCTTATCCGAAGTATTATTCGGGCGAGGTGGTGATCGAGACCACGGATGGACGCACGCTGTCGCACCGTGAGGGCATCAATCGCGGTTCTGCCGACAATCCGGTTTCACAAGCGGATCTCGAAGCGAAGTTTTTTGCCAATGCCACCCGCACCGTCAGTCAAGAGAAGGCCGAAGCGGTAAAGGCGGCGGTGATGAGTCTTGAGACACACGATAATCTGAATACCTTGGCCGACGCGCTCGGCGCCTGAGGGGGAGAGCTACCGCCATGTTCATGACATCCGACGATTTTCGGGAATCCTTGCGCCGCTATAATCCGCGCGTCTTCTGTGACGGCGACCGGATCGAGAGTGTGGCGGACGAGCCTCGGTTCCGCCCCGGTGTAGATGCTATCGGAGTCACCTATGATTTCGCCTTGGAGGAGGGCTACCGTCCCCTGATGGTGGCCGAGCAGCACACGACCGGACAGGACGTTAACCGGATGCTGCATATCTGCCGCACGCCCCAGGACTTGATCAACAAGCTCGAGGCGGTGCGTCTGCTATGCCGCGAAGTTGGTTGTGCGCAACGGTATCTCACCCACGATGCGCTGAATGCGATCTATCAGGCGACATATCGGATCGACGAGGATAAGGGCACCGAGACGCACCAACGTTTCCTCAACTATCTGCATAAGGTCCAGGACGAGGATCTGACTCTCGGTGTTGCGATGACCGATGGCAAAGGCGACCGGAAGCTGCGACCATCGGACCAACCCAATCCAGATTCCTATGTGCATATCAAGGAACGTCGTGCCGATGGCGTGGTCATACGGGGTGCCAAGGCGATCATCACGGCAGCGCCGTACGTCCATGAATATCTCGTCATGCCGGGCCGTAATATGACGGACGCGGACGCGGAATTTGCGATCTGCTGCGCCATCCCGGTCGATGCGGAGGGCATCACCATCGTCTCGCGCCCGGCCGGCCGTCACAATGATGCCTCGGCTAAGTTCAGTGCAAAATACGGCCAAGCGACTGGTGTTGCGATCTTCGACGACGTGTTCGTACCTTGGGACCGGGTATTTATGGCGGGCGAGTGGGAACACTCGCAATTCCTGACCTCGACCTACGCGACTCATCACCGGCACAGCTGCATCGGCGCGCGGGCTGGGTTCGGCGACTTGTTGATCGGTGGAGGTGTAATGATGAGCGAGGCTAACGGTCTTTCCGTCGAAGCCACGCCGCATCTGCGCGATAGTATGGTTGAGCTAATTAAGATCGTTGAAGGGTTCTACGCTTGTGGTGTTGCGGCCTCTGTATACGGCTTTGCGGACCCGGCGGGTAGCTTTCAACCGGATGGCGTCTTCGCCAATGTAGGCAAGCTGATGATGGCGACGCAAATCTACGACATGCATCGGATCGCCCATGAAGTCTCCGGCGGCCTAATCGTGGCGTTGCCTGGCCCGGACGAAGATCACAATCCGGAAACGGCGGGTGATCTCGCCACAATGCTGCAGGCGCGCGCGGACATCCCGCATGGCCACCGCGCCGAAGTCGCGCGGTTCATGGAAGACCTGACGGCGTCGAAGACGGGATCGTGGATGTCCGTCATCAGTCTGCATGGCGGTGGATCACCGGCGGCGATGAAGCGTGAAATCTATCGCTACTATCCGATTGAAGAGCGGGTTCAGCTGGTCGAAAAACTACTCGACCGTGACGTCTTGGCGGAAGATGGCAAGCGCGTCTCCAAGCAACCGGGTCGTTGTTGTCCGGTCGGCTGCCAGGTGCCCGAGACACCGCAACTTGACTATAAGCCGGACGATACGCCAAGGCTGGAAAAACTCGGTCCGGCCGCGGAGTAGCGGACAGCACCTGCTGGCTAAAGGGATGTAATTCCTCTCGCTCTGTCCATCCCTACAGATGAGACGGCGCACGGCCGAGGCCGAAGAAGAAAAGCAGGATCAGAGCTGGCGGAGTCTTTGGCTTTCGTCGGGAGCTTTGTCGCTCGCACTTCTTGGCGACTCCCTGATTTACGTTGCCTTGCCTGTAAATGCGGGAGCCTTCGGCGTTAGTCTGTTTTGGGTAGGCATTCTGCTGGCAGCAAATCGTGTCATCCGCACCTTTACCTATGGCTTCGTGGCACATTTCGGACAACGCGTCGGGCTTCGCAATCTTTGTATCATCGATTGTATCACATCGGTCCTCTTGACCGTAAGCTACGGCGTGTTCCAGGGAAGTCCTATGCCGCCTTGTTGCTCGTCACTTTGGGCTATGCGGCGAGTGATCGTGCCAAGACGGAAACGCGTGTCGACTCCAGCGGGGCGGTGACGCAACTTGGCCCCGTTCTGGCACTCACGGGAGGGGCGTGGCTCGCTGGTGTTGTCGGCCCGCAGGATGTTTTCTGATTTGTGAACTTCTCTCACTCGTCGCGTTGCTGATAGCTTTTATGCTGCCGGTCCGTCTGCAAGGTGCTGCGAAGCCACCGGCAACCCGGCCGGCGATGCTGCCGAAACCCGATCGTTTGGATATGTTGATCTTCTGGATTGGCGTCGGCGCGGACGGCATTTTCGTCATGACGATGACGATTATGCTGGCGCGGCAAGCTTCCTTAGAGGTGGCCATGATTTCGGGTGGTGCGTTGTTGGCGGGTCGGCACTTCGCCGGGATCGTCGCAGCACCATTGGTGGGCATGATCGCGGATCGGGTTGGTGTGCGGATTCCGCTCGTTGCCATGTCAGCTCTTTTGATCGCCAGGTTCCTGATGATCGGGTTGCGCTGGTTCGCGTTCGAGGCGGGCGCCATAATCGTGTCTCAAGGCGCTCTGGCGGCATTGTTTCCAGCCGCGGTGGCGCATTTCTCGACTTCGGGTGTCATGCAACCGTTGGCGCGAAAT
>CAXAGK010000431.1:0-3765 GCA_963968305.1 uncultured Rickettsiales bacterium
CCGTCGAGCACACCTTGGGCGTTACCAGTCTCCACATTCGTGCGTAGGTCTTTCACCATTTGATATGGGTGCAGGACGTATGAGCGAATTTGGTGCCCCCAGCCAATATCGGTCTTCGCCTGGTGTTCGGCCTGGGCGGCGTCCTCGCGAGCCTTCAGTTCTGCCTCATATAACCGCGCCTGCAGCATCTTCATTGCCGTTGCGCGGTTCTTATGCTGTGAGCGGTCATTTTGACATTGGACCACAATGCCGGTCGGAATGTGGGTCATCCGCACCGCGCTGTCGGTGCGATTGACGTGCTGTCCACCCGCCCCCGACGCCCGGTAGGTATCGATCCGCACATCCTTATCGTTGATGACGATGTCGATCGTATCGTCGATTGCCGGATAGACACCGATCGAAGCAAAACTGGTATGCCGCCGGTTCGCCGCATCATAGGGTGAAATCCGAACCAAGCGATGAACGCCGGTCTCCGTCTTCAGCCAGCCGTAGGCGTCCTCACCGTTGATGCGGATTGTCGCGGATTTCAGCCCAGCTTCCTCGCCGGACGACTCTTCCAGCCATTCGACCTTATGGCCGTGCTGCTCGCCCCAACGCAGATACATCCGCAGCAGCATCTCCGCCCAGTCTTGGGATTCGGTACCGCCCGCGCCCGCATGAACTTCCAAATAACAATCGTTACCATCGGCCTCGCCCGACAGTAGGCTTTCGATTTGCTGTTTTTCCGCCTGTCTACTGAGGATTTGCAGAGCCGCTTCCGCTTCAGCCGCGATAGCGTCGTCACCCTCGGCTTCCGCCATCTCGATTAATTCAGCGTTTTCCCCAAGCTCGACAGTCAGACGGTCATAGCCTGAAATCCGTTTATCCAACCGCGTGCGTTCGCGCATGATCTTCTGCGCGTTTTCGGAATTATTCCAGAGGTCGGGGTCTTCGGAGAGCGCGTTCAGCTCCGCTAGACGGCGGGTCGCGGCATCATAGTCAAAGATGCCTCCTCAGCAGTATCAAAGACTGCTTGGTGCTATCGATCAGCGCCTGCGCTTCCGCACGCATATGGTCTCTCCGAATGAAATTAGTGAGTCATCGTTTACGAATTGCCGCGCCGCGGCGCAAGACCCCGCGGGCGTATCAACACTTTAGTACAAATCACCCGCCGATACCGGTCTGACGTTCCCGGCGGTCGTGCCGCGGGTCTCGGGTGCGGCATCTTCTGTGCCACCGGCGATAAGGGTGCCCGGGGCCACATTGGATGGCTCCGCCCCGACCTTGAACGCCTCCAGGATGACGCGGCGGTCGCCTGGTTGCGCAGCCCGGCCGGTCCGCGGGTCGACGCGCACCATGCGTACGTTGGGCGGAATTCGGAATGGAATCGCCGGTTTGGTCTTTAAAGCTTCCGCCATGAACGCCTTGAAAATCGGTGCAGCAACAGAGGACCCGGTCTCCCGCCGGCCCAACGGCAGCGGATTGTCAAAGCCGACGAAAACACCAACGGCTAAGTCGGGCGCAAATCCGATGAACCAAGTATCGCGGCTCTCGTTGGTCGTACCGGTCTTTCCCGCCAGAGGCCAGTTGAGCGACTTGATGCGGCGGCCGGTTCCCCGTTGCACCACCCCTTCAAGCATCGAGACTACCTGGTAGGCGCTGGCTTCATCGACGATCTGGTCGCGAATATCAGGTACTTGCGGAGGCTTATCGCCTCCCCAGCTGGCAGTGTTGCAACGCTTGCAAAGCCTCCGTTCGTGGCGGAACACTGTCTTACCGTGCCGATTTTGCACCCGGTCAATCACCGTCGGCTGAATACGCTTGCCACCGTTGACCAGCATCGCATATCCGGTGGTCAGCCTAATAAGGGATGTCTCGCCAGACCCTAGGGCCATCGACAATTGCAGCGGCATATCGTCGGTAACCCCGAAGCGCTTCGCATAGTCGGCAACCGCTGGCATACCGATCGCACGCGCGAGACGCACGGTCATCAGATTCCGGGATTTCTCCACGCCAAGGCGCATCGGACTTGGCCCGTAAAATTTCCGCGTATAGTTGGCGGGCTTCCACTTGCCGAGATCAGGTCCTTGGTCGATCACGAACGGTGCATCCAGAATCATCGTCGAGGGCGTGTATCCATTGTCGAGCGCGGCCAGATAGACGAAAGGTTTAAAAGCCGACCCCGGTTGCCGGTATGCCTGCACCGCCCGATTGAAATTGCTGATTGCGTAATCGAAACCACCAACCATTGCGAGCACGCGGCCGGTATGTGGGTCCATGGCGACGACGGCACCATTGATTGCCGGGATTTGTCGAAGACTATAGGTATCCGGAGGATACTTGTTGTCTTCCCCTTCCTTCGCCGACGCATTGATTTTCACCGGCTCAACCAAAATTACATCGCCAACTTTCAGCACTTGGTCGGCGCTTTTCACGGCGACGTCGCGTTTACCCCATTCCAGGAATTTACGCGCCCATTTCAACTCGCTTAGCGGCAACGTGCCACGAGAACCGTCGCCGAAGCCTAACTCCACGGCACCATCATTTGCATAAAGGATGACAGCGATCCGCCAATCCCTCATGCCAAGGGGGCGTTGTGTCATATTGAGACGCCCGAGCCAATTGTCGACAACGGAAATCTCCGCAACGGGGCCTCGCCAGCCGTAGCGCCGATCATAAGCCATCAGCCCGTCGCGTAGCGCTTTCTCCGCCATTTTTTGCAGTCGCGTATCAAGCGTGGTGCGCACCGACAGCCCGCCTTCATTGACACCGTCTTCTCCGTATTCATCCACAAGTTCACGGCGAACCTGCTCTACAAAATAATCCGCGGCGACGAGTTGAATGTCGCTGCGCGGTTTTACTTTCAGAAACTCCCGTCGCGCATTACGCGCCGCGTTCACATCGATATAGCCTTCCTCATACATCCGGCCGATCACCCAATTTCGCCGCGAGACGGCGGCGCGACGTTTGCGCACCGGATGATAATTGTTTGGCGCTTTCGGAAGCGCTGCTAAATAGGCCACTTCGGCGACCGTGAGTTCATCCAACGACTTATCAAAATAGTTCAGTGCCGCCGCCGCACAGCCGTAGGAACCGTATCCGAGATAAATCTCGTTCAGATACAGTTCTAGTCTTCTGTCCTTAGAGAAAGCGCGTTCGATCCTGAACGCCAATATGGCTTCCTTGATTTTGCGTTCGATCGACACTTCGTTCGTCAACAGAAAGTTCTTCGCGACTTGTTGAGTGATGGTCGACGCGCCAACTGGGCGGCGGTTTCTGCCCAAATTCGCGATGTTGGTCACCATGGCCCGGGCCAAGGCGAGAAAATCGACGCCGGGATGATGATAAAAATTCTTATCTTCCGCCGCGATAAAAGCCTCGATCAGGGGTCTCGGCATAGCCTCAATGGGCACGAATACGCGGCGTTCCTTGGCGTATTCGGCGATCAGCAATCCATCGCCCGCATGAATGCGGGCAACGGTCGGCGGTTCATAATTCGCCAATTGTTTATAGTCCGGCAAATCCCGACCGTAATGCCAAAGCCCCACGACCACGCCCGTGACGCCGACAATGGCGAAAAAAAGCGTCGTCGACACCAGGAAGATCATAAATTTAAAGAGGCGTCGCATCGGAATATTAGGGCCGTCCGGTCGTTAACCTGTCAGTAGAATACTTCGTTAACCGAACAATGCGGCGAGATTATGATTTACTCAACCGTTCCTTACGTTCGAAATACGCATCGACCGCGCGGCGGATTGCTTTCGACACCTTCGTGCGGAATTTTTT
>CAXAGK010000432.1:0-3759 GCA_963968305.1 uncultured Rickettsiales bacterium
GGATCAATTCGCGGACTTCGTATTTTTGGTTTGGATCGAGACCGTCGGTCGGCTCGTCCAAGATAAGCACCTCGGGATCGTGCAGCAGCGCCTGCGCCAATCCAACGCGGCGCTTGTATCCCTTGGAAAGTGTGTCGATGGGTTGCTCCAGGACACCGGAGAGTTGGGTTTTTTCAATCGCCGTCGCGATTCGCTGGTCCGCCTCCGCATTGCTGAAGCCGCGCACCCGACCGATGAATTTCAGGAAGGCAGCCGCCGTCATGTCCGGCCACATCGGCGCCCCTTCCGGGAGGTAGCCGATCCTTTTTTTAACGTCGAGCGGGTCTTGCAGCACGTCGAAGTCGCAGATCCGCGCTGTCCCCGAGGTTGGCCTCAAGAATCCCGTCGCCATTTTCATCGTCGTGGACTTGCCGGCACCGTTTGGGCCGAGAAATCCGACGACTTCGCCGCGCGCGACGTTGAAGCTAACGTCCTCGACTGCGGTGATCGGCCCGAATTGCTTCGTCAGATGATCGATTTCGATCATGTTTCCCCCGTTAAAAGCAAAATCACGTCGTGTGACGGTCGGGTTCGAGCACCACACGACGTGTCGATGTAGTCAAACAGCTCAAATTTTCAAGATTGAGCCATACGAAGCGGCCCGGATTATCCCTTTTTCTTCTTATAGGCGGCGATGGCGGCTTTTAGCTCATCTATTTGGTCGCATCCGAAGAAACACAGACTATCCAGCCGCTTTAGTTGTTTTTCGGCTTTAGCCAGATCGCCCATCCGCAGATAAAGCTCGCCCAGATACTCATGCGCATCCTTATGCGACGGATCGATGCTCAACGCCTTTTTATAGTTTTCAAGCGACGCCGTGAGATCGTCCATCTTACGCTGACTATAAGCCAGCAGGTTCCAAGCATCGGCGTTCTGCGGCTGCTGCGCGATCACTTTCTGTAACTGAGGAATGGCATCCTTGTAACGCTCGGCTTTGACATGATCGCGTGCGGCCATCATTTCCGCCAAATCCGTTGCGGCAGGCGCATCGCTTGATCCCGCCGCGTAAGCGGACCCGGTGAACAAAAACATTCCGAACACCAAGACGGCCAATAACTGCTTCATATTTCCTCCTCTCATTTCAGGCCCCTCCCACAAAGTGGGCCTAATTATAGCAATGCATCGCACGTGACCCACTCCTTGGCCACGGTGATCGATAAATCTTGGTATAGTTCATAAGGGGTATGACCGGGAAATAGAACTGGTAATTTCGTGATCGAAACCTGCCCCTCCACATTTTCAGGTATTGGCCTGGTCGGGGCGAGCCGTTAGCATCCCCCACCAAAATTTTGAGCAGGAAAATTGGCATGACATTTAAGACCGTCGCCATCATCGGAGCCGGCACAATGGGCTCCGGCATCGCAACGAATATCGCGCAACACGGCATCGACGTGCGCATGATCGATATCTCCGAGGACTCAGTGAAACGGTCGATCGCGACCGCCAGCGGCTTCTATGACCGGAACGCCGAGAAAGGCCGGATGAGCGAAGCCGATGCGGCAGCGGCGAAAGCACGGTTGAGCGGCGGCACGGGGATCGAGCTCGCATGTGAGGCAGACCTTATCATTGAGGCTGTGTTCGAGCGCTTCGACTTGAAGGCGGAGCTTTACGGCCGCTTGAACCCGGTCTTGCGCGACAGCACGGTGGTCGCAACAAACACCAGTTGCCTGACAGTCAACGGATTGGCCGAAGCCGTCACCGACCCGAGCCGGTTTCTCGGCCTGCACTATTTTAACCCCGCCGCCATCAACCCCATCGTCGAAGTCGTGCGCGGTGACAAAACCCGCCAAGATATCATCGACACCGCGGTCGCCTTTTGCAACGCGACGTCGAAAAAACCGATCCTGTGCCGTGACAGTTACGGGTTCGCACTCAACCGATTCTTCTGTCCGTATTCGAACGAGGCGGTGCGACTGCTTGAGGAAGGTCTCGGCTCATCGGCGCAGATCGACCGCGTCGCCCAAGACGCACTGGGGATTGCCGCAGGCCCCTTTCTGGTCATGAACCTTGTCGGCATGCAGACGATGGCGCATGCGGCGGAAAATTTGGAGCCGCATGGCGCGTTCTACAAACCGACAGATAAGGTCAAGGAAATGGGTGCCGACAACGGCAAGTGGGATATCGGCGAGGCCCCGGCGCCGGATGTCGCGGCGGATGCCGCCATCGCCGACCGCCTGTGGGGCGCAACGTTCCTGCCGGTCCTACAAGAACTCGACGAAGAAGTGGCGAGTCCCACTGAAATCGATATGGGGGCTGGCTTAGCCCTGCGATTCGGCAAAGCACCGTGTACGACAATGGACGCCATGGGCGAAACCGAAGTCGCACGCCTTATCGGCTATTATTGCGAAAAGTACACCATCGAAACGCCTAAGTCACTGGCGCTTGTCGGCACACTGCTGAGTTAAGAGTTACGGTTAACACGACGCAGTGGTTTTGTGTTAGAATCACCAATATGAGTGATTCCACGCACATCTTTTGTCCTTGGTGCGGCGCACCGACACCGATGGACTACGTACATGGACATGCGCAATGCGTCCGCTGCAAAACCAATCTCGCACCCTGTTGCGACGGAGATGTCGATTGCGGCTCGGCACTCCCGGCACGACCAATGGCCGCGGCGAGAGAGTAAGAATGAAGGCAATGGCGAGACATATGGCCATTGTTGTCGGTGCATACTTCAGTCTACTGAGCTCCGGTTTATTATCCTCGACAGTCGCGGCCGAGGAAGTGCGCGGCTATGCATCGGTTAAGTCAGGGAATACGATACTGATCGGCAAACGGATACTCCGACTATTCGGCGTCAGCGCGCCCAAAATTGACATTATTTGCCAAATCAACGATGCCAAAATGAAATGCGGCGTGGTCGCCTGGTCACAATTGATCCAACTGGCGGACGGTTGGCATTTATCCTGCAACATCGAATTGAAAGTGAAGGATGCCGCCGATTTCGCGACCTGATATAGCGGCGAGCGCGACATCAACGAAGACATGGTCCAGAGCGGCTGGGCCAAGGCGATCCGAAAACAAGCCGACCGCTACGTCGTCGACGAAGAGGACGCCCGGGCCTCGAAGCGGGATCTTTGGGTAAAATCCAGTCCCGGCGGTTAGCGCGGCCCTACAGAATGCTGCGAAAGTAGGCGATTGTTTTTGACAGGCCATCATCGAGCGCCACCGACGGAGACCAATCCAAAATCGACTTTGCCCGAGTGATATCTGTGCACCGCTGCAAGGGATCGTCCATCGGCACGGGACGGTAGTCGACCTCCGACTCGCCGCCAGCCAACGCCGTGATGCGGGCCGCCAACTCACCGATTGTCGTTTCCACCGGGTTGCCGAGATTGATGGGTCCCGTTTCGCTTTCTGGCGATTCCATCAAGCGGATCATTCCTTCGACTAAATCGTCGACATAGCAGAACGACCGCGTTTGGATGCCGTCCCCATAGACGGTGATGGGATCGCCGCGCAATGCCTGGACGATGAAGTTTGAAACCACCCGAACGTCATCCGGCATCATCCGTGGACCGTAGGTGCTGAAGATGCGCGCTATCTTAATCGGCAGCACATGTTGGCGATGGTAGTCGAAGAACAATGTTTCGGCGCAACATTTGCCTTCGTCTTAGCAAGCACGGGGGCCGATCGGGTTGACGTTTCCTTGATAGTCTTCCGGTTGTGGATGCACGCTCGGGTCGCCGTAGATTTCGCTGGTCGACGCCTGCAACA
>CAXAGK010000433.1:0-3745 GCA_963968305.1 uncultured Rickettsiales bacterium
GGCGGTCGCCGTCCCAATGCAATAGATCAAGGCCGCGCATCGTGCGCTCCTCCTTTTTCTCGTCGTCGATCCACATGCGTAGCACCCAGCTGTCCATCACCTTCCCGGCCACCGGATCGATGAAACGGTCATCCGATTCGAAACATATCTTACCGAGCTTACCGCCAACCACGACGTCGAACTGCTCGCGAATCGTCTCGAGGTCGGCGTGCTGTTTGCCGTAGGGGTCCTCATAGACCGCGTCCTCGGCAAAGAACGACATAAGGCCGTCGAGGTCCTGACGGTTAAACGCACCGATGAAACGGGTTGAGAGATTGTCGAGTTCTGCTCGGCGGTCTGCGGCAGCGGTCTCACTCATGGGGAACCTCGTGGTTTAATCAAATTCAATTGCGGGCAGATTACCAAATGCAAAACTGCAGGCAAGATCGCTTTAAGTAACCTGTTCTGGATATTCAGCCAGAGAAAACTCAAGACAGGTTGCACGAGGTGGCAGGACACGGAGCAGCGAACTCTGCTTCCACGTGCTATCTCTCGTGTAGTTGTATTTTTATTTTTGCCGTAAAGCGTACTCCAGCCTCGGGAAATGAACGACGACAGTACCAACGCCTGGTTCATCTCTGAGGATCGCCATCCGCTCCCTATCGAGCTGCACGAGCTCACCCTCGACCGGGTCGCGGCCGTAGTCGGCTGCACGGACGCGTACCTCACTGCCCAGCGGCGGATCTTCCGCGAAGAGATCGGAGGGCAGCGGGTCGGTGGGCTGCGACGCGGCGGCTACAGCCAGCGCTTCGCTCGGTGACATTTCTGTGGCCGTGCCATTACCGAACGCCTGCACCCGCGCCCGCCACTCCCCGATATGGGTATATCCATCCAGTTCGAACCCAAGGCGATCGGTGCGCGCGGTCAGGAACCAGAGCGCGTGATAGACCGCGAGGTCGGCGGCAGTGACGGCGGGGCCCGCGATCCAGTCTCGGCCGTCGGAGAGTAAATCCTCGATCCAGCGGATTTGCACCCGGACGGCGGGGGCGTTGCGTTTGGCCGCGCGGCGCACGGTCTCGTCGCTCGGGACCGCCAAACCTCGCATTTGCGAGCGGTCCGCCTGTAGATTCTTCGGCAGGACATCGAGATTGCTGCCCGACACATAGAGCGACATGGGCCGGAACAATTGGTTCTCCGCCCAATAGGCGATCATGTTCGCTTCCGCCATATGCGCCGCCGGATAGAGGGTCGGTGTCGGGAAACGGCGCTCCAGCTCGCGAAGGATCAGGGCGGTGTCACAATAGATGTCGGCACCCACTTGCAGGACCGGGGTGCGGCGATATCCACCGGTTAGGGGCATTAGGTCCGGTTTTGGGGCGGTCGGCGGGATCGTCACGGAGCGCCAGGCCAGCCCCTTGTAACCGAGGGCCAGGCGGCCTTTTTCCGAATAGTTGGAAAAATCGTAGTGGTGGAAAATCAGGTCCATGAAACGCTTCCTCACCGGTATGCGATCGCATTCAAAAAGTAACATTTTGTCTAAATTATGATATTTTGCCACGCGTTCTTTGACACGTAAATTTCATCCATCCACCCCTTAGAATTATAGAGGCGCTCTATCAGGTCCAAATCAGCGGTATTGTAATACTGTGCATGGGGTTGTTCCGCGATTTTTATATCCGTCCGCTCAATCCCGGCGCCCAGGATTGCGTCACCTCGATGCAGTTGAATCTCTGACCGGAGACGAATCCGCTCAAATTGTTAGAATAAACAAGCGATCGAAATACATGGTGCACCATCACGCAAGGGAGGAAACGGATGCCCAAAAGACTTACCATCGATGAAATTCATGCATTGGCGAAATCAATATTGATGAAGCATGGATGCAGCGACGCCCAAGCGGACGCAGTCGCCAACACGGTCGCAAGCGCGGAGCGGGATCACGCCCATTCGCACGGATTGTTCCGCATGCCGGGCTACGTGGAATCCCTGACGAATAATAGCGTCGACGGAAACGCGGTGCCCGAGATCAAGGAGCTGACGCCCGCCATCATCCAAGTGGACGGCAAGAACTGCTTCGCGCCGTTGGCGTTCAACGCGGGCAAGGACGCCCTCGTCGCGGCGACGAAGACCATGGGCATCGCCACAATGCCAATGGTCCGGGTGCATCATTTCTCGGCCCTGTGGAAGGAGACCGAGATGTTCGCGGAAGAGGGCCTAATCGCGATGGCCTTCACCGCCTATATGCCGAAAGTGGCGCCCGCCGGCGGCTCGAAACCGTTCTACGGGACGAACCCGATGTCCTTCGCCTGGCCGCGCAAGGACGCCCTGCCGATGGTCTTCGACCAGGCCTCAGCCGCGATGGCGATGGGCGATGTGATGCTAGCGGAGCGTGACGGCCACACATTGCCAGATGGTGTCGGTATCACGGCGGACGGCAGCCCGACCAACGATCCAAGCGAAGTTCTGAAAGGCAGCATCCTGCCCTTCGGCGGCTACAAGGGGGCCTCGATCGCGCTGATGATCGAGTTGCTGGTCGGCCCCCTGATCGGCGAGACGACAAGCCCCGAGACGCACCGGCGTTACGGCAACGTCGGCGGACCTCCACAGGGCGGCGAGCTAATCATCGCCATGGACCCGTCGAAGTTCGGCAATGCGGCGGCTTGGTCCGACGACGCGGAGGTGCTCTTCGACGATCTGCACGCCATTGAGGGCACCCGCCTGCCCGGTGCCCGGCGTCAATCCCACCGGTCGGGCGCGCTCGCAGATGGTGTCGACGTCAATGACGCGCTGATGGAGACACTGGAGAAGCTGGCGGCGTAGCCAGGCCCGGCTCAGGTTTGGGTCGCGCCGTTGCAGTTGATCATTTGGCCCGAGACAAAGCCGCCTTCCTCCGAGACGAGGAACCCACAGAGCCCGGCGATGTGCATCGGCTTGCCGAGATGGCCGACCGGGATCAGCTTTTCCTGCTCGCGGATATGGGCGTCCATGGAGGCGTCCCGGTAGTCGCCCTCGATCGGGCCCGGTGAGATCGCATTGGCGGTGATGCCGCGCGATCCAAACTCCTTCGCCATCGACTTGGTGATACCCCAGAGGCCGTGCTTGGCGGCGGAGACCGGACAGCGGCCGTTATAGCCGTGCATGGCGTTCATACCGGTGATGTTGACGACCCGGCCCCAGCCCTTCTCGACCATGCCCGGCACGAAGGCCTGCCCGGTGTAGAAGGCGGAGTGCATGTCGACCGAGATGACATTGTGCCAAAAATCCTCATCCATCTCGAGGAAGGGTTTGTGGGGACGAATTGCCGCGTTGTTGACGACGATGTCGACGCTGCCGAATTCGCCGAGCGCCGCCGATGCCATTTCCTTTACGGCGGTGCTGTTGCCGACGCTGCCCATGGCAACGATGGCACCGACACCCAGGCTGCGCGCTTCATCCGCGACAGCCTCCGCGCTGTCCCGGTCGGTCAACCCGTTGACGACGACATTGGCGCCGCGCCCGGCGAATTCGATGACGATGGCGCGGCCGATATTGTGGCCGGAGCCGGAGACAAAGGCGGTTTTACCGTCGAGGGTCATGTTTTTCTCTCGTTTAATTTTGAGTCCGTTGGGGAGAAGGTAGGTCTGCTGGGAATGGCGAACAGACCACGCCGCCCTAGACTCACTCTCAGCAAATGAGGAAGGCAAGCATGAATACGAAAATCG
This sequence comes from uncultured Rickettsiales bacterium, assembly GCA_963968305.1. GTDB lineage: Bacteria > Pseudomonadota > Alphaproteobacteria > UBA8366 > UBA8366 > UBA6544. The sequence continues at coordinate 3,681 of CAXAGK010000433.1, forward strand.
ATCCGGGCTGGGCCCATTTCGCGAAGTACACATTCTCTCCGGGGATCGAGCGGGACGGCTGGCTC